>JABZHD010000243.1 GCA_015259045.1 Atopobium sp.
CAGGCGCGGAAAAAATCGCGCTTATGTTCCGCTTTGTGCCTAAATACGAGATTACTAAGGAAGACTTAGGCAACAACCACCGTGAATATGACGTGACTTGTAATCTTCTCAATGAGGAAGGCTCAATCGTTGGCGTTGGTATGGGCTTGTGCTCGACCATGGAGAAGAAATACCGCTACCGCAAAGATTGGCAGACCAAAGCAACCTTTGAAAACGAGGATATCGCCGACCTATGGAACACCGTTCTAAAGATGGCCAAAAAGCGTGCTTTTGTTGACGCAGTGCGTTCCACAACCGCAGCAAGTGACATCTTCACGCAGGACATCGAGGAAGCACCTATGCAGCCGCAGCCAGCGCACGAGCAAACCGATTTAAGCGAGATTAGAGCACTCTATAAAGAATGGTGCAAAGCGGCAAACGTAAGCCCGCAGGACGGCACACAGCTTCTATTAGACACCGTCAAAGCGTCCAGCATGGAGACGATGACCAACGACCAAGTAGCGGCAGCGGTAGCAGCCATGAAACAGGACATCGAGGACGTGGACGCGGGAGGCGAGACAGTCGAACCAGAGCCAAAGAAAGAGCCAACACAGAGCGCGGCAGACTTTGAGGAAGTGACCTTTTAATGAGTATCAACCGAGTTAACATCACAGGCAATCTAACGCGCGATCCGGAGCTAAGAGCCACGGCAGGCGGTACGCAGATACTCGCGTTCGGTGTTGCGGTCAACGACCGCCGAAGGAATCAACGGACAGGCGAGTGGGAGGATGTTCCCAACTTCATTGACTGCATTGTCTTTGGTCAGCGTGCAGAAGCCGTTTCCCGCTTTATCTCCAAAGGCTCAAAGGTTGCCATTGAAGGCAAGCTGCGTTTCAGCTCATGGGAAACCAAAGAGGGCGACCGTCGCAGCAAACTAGAAGTTATCGTCGATGAAATCGAGTTTATGAGCCGAGCAGGTGGCCAGCAAGTAACATCACCCGCCGCAGAAGCCGCGAAGGTGGCAGACACGCCCGTATACGGCACACCGCGCGCACCCGAACCCGAGTTTTACGACGCGGATATTCCATTCTAAGACAGCATAAACAACGCCTGGCGGTCGTTATGGCCGCTAGGCTTCCCGTAGGAGGTTGAACATGAAGAAGGACAGAAAGAAGCGCAAAGAAGCCGTTAAAAGGCTCGAAAAGCTAGAGGACATGAACAGAGCGGGCGAGAAAATAACCGAGACAGAATTTATCGGCGCGCTTTACCCGAAGTATCTAATTAACATGTGGCGCGGTAAACGTGGTAAAGAGTCA
>JABZHD010000244.1 GCA_015259045.1 Atopobium sp.
ACTCCTGACGGCTCGCTTGCTATCTGTGTTGCCAGCCAAGATTGGCCGATGTCGCTCTAAGCTGCGTGTATGCGCACTGACACACTGCACATCTCGGGACCTGAGACAACAAAAAAGCGAGAAAACCTTGGAGCTCCAAGATCTTCTCGCTATGCGAGGTGCCTGTAATCGGGCGTTGAACAGGCACGTCTAGCCGTACACTCGGCTGCAGCTATACGTGCCTGGCAGGTCAACTACCAGGCACCTTACTGCTTGAATAGCAGCTTGACTGACCGCCAAAAGCCGCCGCTCAGAGCACTAGTGTTAGTCGATTGCAATCTTTGTGACGCTAGCCTGCTGATCCTGCTTTGGAACAGTGATGGTCAGGATGCCGCCATCAAGCTTTGCAGTCAGACCCTCACGAGCTGCGTCCTTCAGATACACGCCACGAGTTGCCTGCCACTCAGAAGACTCTTTGTGCAGGTAGTTCTTGGCTTTCTCCTCCTCGGACTCCTTGCGAGTAGCGGTGATTGAAAGCCTACCCTCATTAAGCTCGACGTCGATGTTCTCCTTAGAAACACCAGGAAGCTCGGCCGTTACCACGTAAGACTGACCTGCATCCTCAACGTTCATAACAAATGCATCGGACGAGACGGAAGACAGAGCAGAATAAGGCGCGTCAAAGAAAGAATCAAATGAACCAAATGGCCACGTGCTCAGATTCCTTGCAATACGATCATAGGGAACTACATTCTTCATAGTAACCACTCCTTTACTGGTAGATGCCGTTATTGGCACTTCGTTGTTCATCATCTGTTGTACCCTGCTTGCGCGAATTTATACAACTTTTTATAAAATTTCTAAGTCTTAATGACTAAGATTATCCTGCGGTTATGTACCGCGTAGATGCGCACAAGCCGGCGCCGATTCACACGTCCGTCTCACACGTCTGTCTAACGCAGTCGCGTAAATATCCAAGCAAAACTGTGCAGGATTGCGCGCGCTGCGGTATCATGTTTTATATCAATGTTTTGCGAGACTACGACAAAAGGACCATCGTGGACACCTCGAACAACTTT
Organism: Atopobium sp.; assembly: GCA_015259045.1. GTDB lineage: Bacteria > Actinomycetota > Coriobacteriia > Coriobacteriales > Atopobiaceae > Lancefieldella. The sequence goes on from JABZHD010000244.1 coordinate 1,059, forward strand.
GAAAATAACGTTTCACCTGCGGATCAGGACCCTCGTTCTGACGCTCAGCAGGAGTTTGAATACGCTGAATCTTTTGAGCAGGAAGCCCAACCAGCTGGTGATGCTCAGTTTCACGCAACTGGCGCGCAGCACTTCTCGTCATCTAAGATTTCTGAGCATGCGAACGAGGACGCTGCAAAGCAGCCATACGTTCGTCAGCACCGTCATCACAAAACAGTGGAGCCTATC
>JABZHD010000245.1 GCA_015259045.1 Atopobium sp.
CAGCCGTACCGTCGCTGATGTTCGCGAGAACGTTAACGCTGGTCAGTGTGCCGATGCTGCAGCTCTTGTTACTGAGCTTATTAGACGCTCATAGACGAACAAGTCACTAGCTAGAGTAAGTTTTTAAGAAAGGGCAGAGATTTCTGCCCTTTCTTTTTTAGTGCTAAGGCAAGATTGCTCAACTAAAAAGAACGTCTAATTTTTGCTGCAAATAAGTGGACACATCCAATAAGTACCGATCCTGCTAAGGCGAGTAAAAGGGGAACTGCGTAGGCATTATCTGCTGTTCCAGGAAGATGGGGCTTAGGTGTCACACGAATAGTTTGTGCTTTAGAGTGACTGTCGGTGTGCGAAGCAACTTTCTCACCATCTTTTGAGATGGTTTCGTAGGCAGTAACTTCTTTACCTTCAAGTGAGGCGGTCCTTACAGAAAAAGGAACCGCAGCTTCTCCCGATGAGGTAGGAGCTTTGAAGCGGACAGTTCCGCGAGCGATGGGCTCTGCTGTACCTTCTTGGAGCTGCTTTGTTTCATAGAGCTCTCCAGTAATTTCGTACTCTTCTCCTGGGGTAAGACCCTCGTATTTAATGTGGTCAACTAGATTGAGTTTCTCGGCATACTCAGGATTTTTTGATCCTGTGGCATCTACAAGCATCGTTTGTAGAGAAATTCTTTCATCAATAAGCTCGGGAGCCTCTATAGTCTCTTCAGAAGTAAGGGTAACCGTAGGGTTCCATTCTTTGTTGAGAGAGTAACCTGCTGGGGCCAGCACCTCTTTAAGCGAGTAGGAGCCAAAGGGAAGGTCTTTAACCGCTGCCTCTCCAGAATCGTCTGTTTCTACTGTGGTGACAACTTCGTGCGGAGCAATCCAGTTGCCTTGGTAGAAAATGGGCTGAGTGGAGTTATTGGTGAGTTCAATTTTTGCGCCCTTTAAACTTGGCATTTCTTCTGCTTCAGAATAACCATCGGATGAATTTAGGGAAGTGTGTCCAATTTTCTTGATCTTAAGACTTCCTTTTATGACCTCGTCTTTAAAGGTGAAGAGGTGTTCAGAGGAAGGATTTACTTTTCCGCTAGAGATATTTGTCCAGAACAGATTTCCGTCTTGGCTTGATAGCTTCCAGGTTTGAAGAGAAAGTTCTGGGAGTTTATAGCCCTCTGGAGCTTGAATTTCTTCGATTTGGTAATACCCCAAAGGTAGCCAAGGTTTCTCGCCAAGAGTAAAGAGGTCATCTCCAGAAGCCTTATGGTCTGCATCAAAAGAAACAAAACCTTGAGC
>JABZHD010000246.1 GCA_015259045.1 Atopobium sp.
GTTGCCAATCTCAGCAAGCTCTTGACCCTTAGAACCCTTGGTTAGAGCACCCATAGGACGAACATGAATCAAACCAACCTCATTGCCGCGGTCAATCTGAAAACGAACAGCAGGACCATTATCGGTAACAGGGTTGGTGTTTGGCATGGTAGCAACGTCAGTAAAGCCACCATGAACTGCAGCTCTAGAGCCCGTCTCAATGGTCTCCTTGTACTCAAAACCAGGATCTCTAAAGTGGACATGCATATCAACGAGGCCAGGAGTCAATACCTTGCCTTTTGCATCAATAACGGTATCACCCTCTTGAGGTGCAACGGTTGCTGCTACTTCGGAAATAGTTTCTCCGTCAATACGAACGTCCAGTACCGCGTCAAGATTAAGCTGCGGGTCTACAACACGCGCGCCCTTAAGCAGAAATGCCATCAGAGTCTCCTCCCAGAAGCAAATACATTGCGGCCATGCGCGTCAAAACGCCTGCATTGACCTGATCAAGAATACGAGAGCGGGCACAATCGGCCACCTCGCTGTTAATTTCCATGCCACGGTTCATAGGACCTGGGTGGCAGATGATTGCCTCAGGCTTCATCAGCTTGCTGCGGCGCTCGTCAAGGCCCCAAAGCCTGTTGTACTCACGGCGAGAAGGAATAGGAGCTCCTTCCATACGCTCCAGCTGCACGCGGAGCATGTACACGACGTCAACATCACCAATGACCTCATCAAAGTGTGAGGTCTGATAGCAGCCAAACCAGCTTGGATCGTCTACGTGGAATGTTGGAGGTCCAACTAGAACAACCTCTGCGCCCATAGTCTTGAGTGCTGGCACCAAAGAGCCAACAACGCGGCTGTGTGAAAGGTCGCCAACAATGGCAACTTTAAGGCCATCAAGATGCCCAAAGTTCTTACGGATGGTATAAAGATCAAGCATGGCCTGAGTGGGGTGCTGATGTTTGCCGTCACCAGCGTTGATGACAACGGCATCAGTGTGCTCAGTAATCTTCTGCGGTGTACCTGCAAGTTTTGCACGGCAGATAAACATATCAACATTCATAGCGTCGATAGTCTGAATGGTATCTGCCAAAGACTCACCCTTAACCACAGATGAGGTAGATCCTCCCATGTTTAAAGCGTCGGCAGAGAGGCGTTTCTCGGCAAGCTCAAATGAAGAGCGAGTCCTGGTAGAAGGCTCTAAGAACAGGTTAACAATGGTGCGCCCACGAAGAGCTGGTACCTTTTTAATGTCTATATTGTTTACAGCC
>JABZHD010000247.1 GCA_015259045.1 Atopobium sp.
TCGCCGATGAGGAACTTAAGAGAACGGAGAACGGATGGCTGGTAGACCTCATAGAGGTAGGCAACGCGATCATTGCCGCGGTCAGCGCACATGGTGTAACCGATCAGATCGTTGGTACCAATAGAGAAGAAGTCGCACTCACGAGCCAGCTTATCTGCAATCAGAGATGCAGATGGAGTCTCAATCATGGTGCCAACCTCAATGTCCTTGTTGTAAGCTACGCCCTCAGCGTCAAGCTCACGCTTGCACTCCTCAACAAGAGCCTTTGCCTCGCGGACCTCGTCAACAGTGGTAACAAGAGGAAGCATAATCTTGATGTCGCCAAATGCGGATGCGCGGAGAAGAGCGCGGAGCTGAACCTTGTACTGTTCAGCATTGTTGAGGCAGTAACGGATAGCGCGGAAGCCCATGAATGGGTTCTCCTCGGCCTTCATGTTGAGGTAAGGAATCTCCTTATCGCCACCAACATCAAGAGTGCGGATGATGACAGGCTTATCCTTCATGCGCAGAGCAACCTTCTGGTAAGCAGCAAACTGCTCTTCCTCGCTTGGAAGCTCCTTTGCGTCCATAAACAGGAACTCGGAGCGGAACAGACCAATGCCCTCAGCGTCAGCGTCAACTGCGCCGTTGGCGTCATCTGGGTTGCCGATGTTAGCAACAAGCAGAACCTTGATGCCGTCAGCAGTTACGGTCTCCTTGCCACGATAAGCCTCAAGAGCGGCCTTCTCTGCAGCATAAGCCTCAGCCTGAGTCTTGTACTCAGCAAGCTCAGCCTCAGAAGGATTAACAACAACCTTGCCGTTGGTGCCGTCGACAACAATAGCGTTGCCAGTTGCAACCTCAGAAGTGATGTTAGGAACAGAAAGAACTGCAGGAATCTCAAGAGCACGAGCAATGATTGCGGAGTGAGAAGTACGACCACCAGTCTCGGTAACAATACCTGCTACGTGGTCCTTATCGATGTCTGCGGTCATAGAAGGAGTCAGCTCATGGCAGACAATAACGGAGTTCTCTGGAAGCGTAGAAAGGTCAACAACCTCTTTACCAAGAAGATCAGCGAGAAGACCGGTCTTTACGTCAGCAACGTCTGCAGCGCGCTCACGGAAGAGCTCATCCTCCATGCCAAGGAACATGTTGTAGTACATATCGTATGCGTCACTTACAGCCTGCTCAACGCAAGTGCCACCGTCAATTGCGCCGTTAACAGCCTCTTTGATGCCCTCATCCTCTGCAAACTCAATGTGAGCACCCA
>JABZHD010000248.1 GCA_015259045.1 Atopobium sp.
AATCCAACCAAGGTTGGTAAGCAGGTAGGTCAGACCGATGAACAAATCTGGAACAAGAACAAATGGAATCATCAGAGGAAGGTTAAAGACGATTGGGTAACCGTAAATAACTGGCTCGTTGATGTTGAAGATACCTGGGAGAAGAGAAAGTGCTGCAACGTCTTTAGAAGCCTTGTTCTTGGAGAAGACAAAGGTGTCAAGAAGCAGCATCAGAGTACAACCAGAACCACCGATCAGTGCAAAGGTGTTGATGATCTGCATGTTCATGTAGTGGTCCTGAGGAATTGGCTGACCAGCTGCGAAGGTTGCCATGTTGTCAACAATAAGCATGGTCAGGATTGGCTCAATCAGAACACCAGAGATGGTGGACTGGTGAATGCCAAGGCAGAAGAGCAGGTTTGCAAAGGTGTAGATGATGATGACTGCAAATGGACCAGCATTCATGAGGCCCTTCAGTGGGGCAGAAATGCTCGTTGCAATGATGGTCATAAGGTCAGTGCCAGCGCAAACTGCAAGAAGAGCAGATGCAATACCAAAGACGGTAAGGGTCAACATCATAGGAATCATGGTGTTAAAAGAATCTGCAACCGCTGGTGGAACGCCCTCACCAAGGTTGACCTTCAGCTGCTTAACGCTGGAGAGCTTGATGAAAATGGTGGTGGAAAGCAGACCAATGATGATTGCGCCAAAGAGGCCGTTAGTACCAGTGAAGGAAGTGGAGAAAGCACCAGTTACATCAACGCCGGTAACTGCGTAGCCAGTTGGTAGGAGCTTAGCAACATCAGCCACTGGAAGTGCAACTGCTGCAGCGGCTGCGTCAGCGGCGTTAGCTGCGTGAAGAACAGCGCCTGCAGTAGCAACAATGCTCTGAGGCATCATGATGATAAGAGCCGCAATACCAATAACAACACAAGAAATTGCGTTCTCAAAACGCTTGTTACGAGCAAGGCAATAACCAATAATGCCTGCGAGAATAACTGCCGAGAAACTCAGAGTGCCCTGAGCAACAGCTGCACCCCAAACCTTGAAATTAGCCAGGGTAACTGGATCGTTTGCAAAGATGAGTGGGAACAGAACGTTGTTGATCAGTACTGCAATACCAGCCAAAATATAAATTGGGCTGACAGTTGCAAATGCATCGCGCAGGCTCCTCAAGTGAACTTGATTACCCACTTTTGCAGAAACTTCTGCAAATTTATCTAGAAACGATGCTTGGCCATTATCTTTTGCCATGAGCAAACTCCTTT
>JABZHD010000249.1 GCA_015259045.1 Atopobium sp.
GGATAATCAGTAACAAAGATTGGCTTTCCAAAGTGCTGCTCGGTGAGATAGCGCTCGTGCTCAGTATGAAGGTCAATGCCCCACTCAACAGGGTATTCAAACTTCTGACCACCCTTTACTGCCTCCTGCAGAATCTCAATTGCCTCGGTGTAAGAAACACGAGAGAACTGGGAAGTTGCAACGTGGTTAAGACGCTCAAGCAGGCCCTTATCCACAAACTTGTTAAGCATCTCAAGCTCATCTGGGCAGTGCTCAAGAACGTATGCAATAACGTAGCGGAGCATCTCTTCTGCAACATCCATGTCCTGTGCAAGATCACAGAAAGCCATCTCTGGCTCAATCATCCAGAACTCTGCAGCGTGGCGGCGTGTGTTGGAGTTCTCTGCGCGGAACGTTGGACCAAAGGTGTACACGTCACCAAAGGCCATAGCAAAGTTCTCTGCCTGAAGCTGTCCAGAAACGGTGAGGTGAGAAGACTGACCAAAGAAGTCCTTTGAGTAGTCAACATCGCCCTTCTCGGTACGTGGAATGTTGTTCAAATCAAGTGTGGTAACACGGAACATCTCGCCTGCACCCTCAGCATCAGATGCGGTGATGATTGGGGTGTTCACGTAGACAAAACCGCGATCCTGGAAGAACTGGTGGATAGCAAAAGCAGCCACAGAACGGATGCGGAAGACGGCACGGAACATGTTGGTGCGAGGACGAAGATGCTGCTGTGTGCGAAGATACTCAAGAGACTGACGCTTCTTCTGCATTGGATACTCAGGGCTGGATGGTCCCTCAATCACAATAGTCTGTGCCTGCAGCTCAATAGGCTGTGGGCGATCAGGAGTAAGCTCAAGGACGCCCTCAATAATCAGAGCAGCGCCAACGCCACAAGAAGCAACCTCCTCGTAATTGCCAAGGTTCTCACGATTCATAACAACCTGTAGGTCTTTGAAGCAGCTACCGTCATTAAGTGTGACGAAACCAAAATTCTTCATATCCCTTACTGAACGTACCCAGCCGGCCACGGTAACTTTTTGGCCACCAAGTTGCTCTGCATCTGCGTACAATGCAGAAATCGTGATGCGCTCCACGGGCATACCCTCCTTGTAACTCACTCTGCAGGCTTATCCTGCGCTCTGCAGGTCTATCCTGCGAGACGAACAAATATCTATTTAGAATACCGCATAACCACATGGCAGGCGCTCACTTTTATATAACTGGCAGTATTTACGCTAATCTCACCCAGCCAAG
>JABZHD010000024.1 GCA_015259045.1 Atopobium sp.
ATTGTGGAGCAGGGACTCTTGCGTTCTCCAGAACATGAAGTGCTGGTAGAGGAGTCCATTGAGGGCTGGAAAGAGATTGAGATGGAGGTCATGCGCGATACCGCAGGTAACGGTATTGTTGTCTGCTCCATCGAGAACCTCGATCCAATGGGCGTTCACACGGGAGACTCCATTACCGTTGCGCCAGCTCAGACGCTTACCGATGAAGAACTCCAGAATCTCCGCGACTACTCCATCGCTATTCTCGAGCGTGTAGGCGTAGCCTGCGGTGGCTCTAACGTTCAGTTTGCAGTCAACCCAACAAACGGCCGCGTCATTGTCATTGAGATGAACCCTCGTGTCAGCCGTTCTTCCGCGCTGGCTTCCAAGGCAACCGGCTTCCCCATTGCAAAGATGGCTGCGCTGCTTTCTGTTGGCTACACGCTTGACGAGATTACCAATGACATCACCAAGGCAACTCCTGCCGCCTTTGAGCCTTCCATCGACTACTGCGTAGTTAAGGTTCCTCGCTTTGCCTTTGTCAAGTTCAAGGGCACCAGCCGCATTCTGACCACGCGCATGAAGTCGGTTGGCGAGGCTATGGCCATGGGCAGAACCTTTGAGGAAGCCCTGCAGAAGGCGCTTCGTTCCCTGGAGCAAGATCGCGCTGGTCTGGGCGCTGACGGCCACGATGCCTTTGACGAGAAGAACTTTGATGAGCTCGTCAGCAAGCCAACACCAGAGCGTATTTTCTACGTTGCTGAGGCTCTGCGCAGAAACTGGAGCGTTGAGCGCATCCACGATATGACCGGTATTGATCCATGGTACCTGCACCGTATGGCAGGCATCATCAACGCCGAGAAACGCATCAAGGAGCTTGGTCTTTCCGGCCTTACCACCGATAACATGCTTGCTGCCAAACAGCTGGGCTTCTCGGATGAGCAACTTGCGCACCTTACCGGTACCAAGACAGACGTTGTCCGTGCTGTGAGGGAAGTGCTGGGTGTTCGTCCGCAGGTCAAAACAGTAGATACCTGTGCTGGTGAGTTTGGCGCAACCACGCAGTACCACTACGTCACGTACGAGAAGGGCAATACCACAGAGTACGTTGAGGCAGAAAAGCCACGCGTTATGATTCTCTCCGCTGGTCCTAACCGCATTGGCCAGGGCATTGAGTTTGACTACTGCTGCGTACATGCTGCTTACGCTCTTCGCGAGCAGGGCTATGAGACGGTCATGGTCAACTGCAACCCAGAGACCGTCTCAACAGACTACGACACCTCTGATCGCCTGTATTTCCAGCCTCTGACCTTTGAAGATGTCATGGACGTTATTGAGGTTGAGAAGCCAGAAGGCGTCATTGTTACCCTTGGCGGCCAGACGCCAATCAAGCTGGCACGCGCCTTGAAGGACGCCGGTGTTCCTATCATGGGCACTCAGCCAGAGGCAATTGACCTGGCAGAGGATCGCGACCGCTTCGCAGCACTTCTGGATCGCCTCAACATTGCCTGCCCACCATCGGCAGTTGCTTCTACCATGGACGAGGCGCGCGACGCTGCACGCCGCATTGGCTACCCACTGATTGTCCGCCCAAGCTACGTTCTTGGTGGTCGCGGCATGGCCATTGTCTACGATGACTCCGACCTGGTCACCTACATGGAATCCGCGACGCACGTCACGCCAGACCGTCCTGTCTACCTGGATGCCTTCCTTGAGGATGCCATTGAGCTGGACGTTGATGCGCTCTGTGACACCGAGGAGTGCTACGTGGGCTCCGTCCTGGAGCACATTGAGGAGTGCGGTATTCACTCGGGCGACTCCGCCTGCTGCTGGCCGCCCTTCTCGCTCTCTGAAAAGATTGTTGACCAGATTAGGGCCATCACCAAAAAACTGGCGCTTGCCTGCGGTATCCGAGGTCTCCTGAACATCCAGTACGCCGTCCGCGACGAGCACGTCTTTGTCATCGAGCTCAACCCTCGCGCTTCTAGAACCGTGCCTTTCTCGTCCAAGGCAACTGGCGTTTCCCTGGCCAAATATGCATCTCGCATCATGGCTGGCGAGAAGATCAGTGAGCTCAGAGCACAAGGCCTGCTTCCAGACGAAAATCGCACCGTCGATTACTACGCGGTCAAAGAGGCGGTCATGCCTTGGTCTAGATTCCCTGGTGCTGACTCAATCCTTGGCCCAGAGATGAAGTCTACCGGCGAGGTCATGGGCATTGCCCGAACCTTCCCAGCAGCGTACGCAAAGACTCGCGAGGCAGTTGAGAACAAGCTACCTGAGCAGGGCTCCGTCTTCATCAGTGTGTGCGACCGCGACAAGCGCGCCATTGCTCCTGTTGCTATGGCTCTGGAAAACCTTGGCTATGGCATCTACACCACGGGCGGTACCGCAAAGACGCTGCGTGCGGCTGGAATTGACTGCACCACCGTCAACCGCATTTCCGATGGCCATCCAAATGTTGTTGACCTTATGCGCGATAAGACCGTCAGCTTCATCATCAATACGCCTCATGGTCACGAGGCTCATAGCGACGGCACCAAGATGCGCGCAGAAGCTGTCAGCCAGGGCATTACCTGCGTCACCGCAATGTCTGCAGCTACCGCTCTTATTCAGGCACTTGCGGCAGCAAGAAAGAGTGAGCCAGAGACCTTTGCACTACAAGATCTCTAAAACGTGCTTGGAGAATGAGCTTTCTACTTGAACAAGACCGGTCTTGAAAAAGGCCGGTCTTTTTTTCGTGAGGGAAGTGTTTAGAATGCGAAGTTCTCCTAGTGAAGAGCGCAAAAGTTTGTTATTATTGCAAGGCTGCATAAATATGCGGGCGTGGCGGAACTGGCAGACGCGCTAGATTTAGGTTCTAGTGGACTAAGTCCGTGGGGGTTCGATTCCCTCCGCCCGCACCATGCAGAAATTTGGTTAAGAGCTGGTACGCCAGCATTTTTTACGAGACACTGGAGGAACGTTGAACATCACCGTTACCGCAGATAAGCCAGTTGACGAGAAACTCACCGTCAAGGTTACAGTTCCTGCTGCAGAGGTAGACGCTGCCATTAAGCAGGCTTACAAGGACATTGCAAACAAGTATTCCTTCCAGGGTTTCCGCAAGGGCCGCGCACCTCGTCCTGTCATTGACGGCATTGTTGGCCGCGAGGCAGTCCTTGCTCAGGCAACCAACGATCTTCTCGGCGCAGCAGAGCCACAGCTTCTTGAGGAGCTTGACCTTGTTCCTGTCGGCCGTGGTGATTATAACCAGGACGCAGACCTTCCTGTTGAGGGCCAGGATTACTCCTATGAGGTAGTCTTCAACGTTCGTCCTGAGGCTAAGCTTGATTCTTACGATGCTCCTGCAATCAACATGCCTCCAAATGAGGCAACTGAGGCTGAGGTTGATCACCAGATTAAGCAGCTCCTGTCTTACCAGGCTAAGTTTGAGAACACCAAGGAGAAGCGCGCTGTCAAAGAGGGCGACACCATTGGTGTAGACATCAAGAACATTGAGGGCGCTGCTCACATGGAGGGCGAGGATCGCGTTCTTACCCTTAATGGCACCCAGGCTCCAAAAGAGCTTGAGGAGGCACTCATCGGCATGAAGCCAGGTGAGGAGAAAGAGGTCAAGTGGACTCACAGCCACACTCACGGCGATGAGGTTCACTCCCACGATTACGATATCAACGTCAAGGTTGTTGCTCACAAGAAGTCCGTCACTCCAGAGCTGACTGACGAGCTTGCAAAGAACACCTTTGGTTATGACACTGTCGAGAAGCTCCGTGAGGCTGTTAAGTCTGAGATTGAGTCTGACAAGAAGAATTCTCTTCCAACTCTTAAAGAGGACCGCGTTGTTGAGGCTCTGGGCAAGCGTCTTCAGCTTGACGAGGTCCCAGAGGAGTACAAGAACGAGGTCTTCAACGAGATTGCTCAGGAGTTCCTGAACGGTCTTCAGCAGCAGGGTATGAGCCTTGATATGTTCCTGGCTGCACGCGGCATTAAGACCGATGACTTCATCTCTGATCTTCGTGTTCAGGCTGAGGAGCGTGCACGTCAGTCCCTGGCTCTTGACGCAGTAGCTGCAGAGCTTAAGCTTGAGGCAACTGAGGAGGACATCCGCGCAGAGTTTGAGCGTGCTGGTGTTCCTAACGTTGAGTCTGCAATTGAGGAGTGGCGCAAGGCTGGCCGTCTTCCTGCAATCCGCGAGTCCATCCGTCGTTCTAAGGCTCTTGACTGGCTGCGTGACAACGCAACCGTCACCGTTGTCGACGAGATTGCTGAGGCTGCTAAGGAAGAGCAGAAGGCAGAGAAGAAGCCTGCTAAGAAGACTTCTGCTAAGAAGGCTCCTGCTAAGAAAAAGGCAGCTAAGAAGAGCGAGGACGCTAAAAAGGACGCTGAGTAGTCCGCAACTGGTTGGTTTTCTCGCCAGAAAGACTGCGTTAAAGGTTGCAGTTACTTTGAATTTTTCATACCCCGGGTTAGAGACATGCTTCCCGGGGTATGTTTCTAAGAAAAGACCTTTGAAGGAGGATTATGCATTATCCAACAAACATTCCAACTATTCCGTATGTTATTGAGCAGACTCCTCGTGGTGAGCGTAGCTATGACATCTACTCTAGACTGCTCAACGATCGTATTGTTTTCTTGGGTGAGCCGGTAACGCGCGATTCTGCAAATCTTGTTATTGCGCAGCTTTTGCACCTTGAGAGCCAGGACCCAGACAAGGATATTTCTCTCTACATTGACTCTCCTGGTGGAGACGTTTATGCAGGTCTGGGCATTCTTGATACCATGAACTTCATTAAGCCTGACGTGTCTACCATCTGCGTTGGTATGGCAGCTTCTATGGGCGCTGTTCTTCTTGCAGCTGGTGCAAAGGGTAAGCGTCTTGCGCTTCCTAACTCTATGGTTATGATTCACCAGCCATCCAGTGGCGTTCAGGGTCAGCAGACCGATATCCAGATTATTGCAGATGAGACAAAGTGGATTCGCCAGCACCTCAATGAGTTGCTTTCGGATTATACTGGACAGCCTATCGAGAAGGTCAATGTAGACACCGAGCGCGATAATTATCTTCGTGCACAAGAGGCTTGTGACTACGGCCTGGTAGACCGCGTTATCTCTTCTCGTAACGACCAATAATTGTACTTGTATTGAGGGTTTAAGTTATGGCTAAAGACCAGGACTTCTCGCCTTTTGGCGGATTAGATGAGATGCACTGTTCTTTCTGCGGAAAGAGTAGGTCGCAGGTAAATAAGCTTATTCAGGGTCCTGGTGGAGTCTGCATTTGTGATGAGTGCGTCTCTACCTGCTCAGATATGATTGATGAGTCTCTCGGCTTTGATGAAGAGTCAGAGATTGAGACTCACTCTGATGAGCCTGTTATTAAAGACCTGCCAACTCCGCATGAGATTTACGATGAGCTATCCCAGTACGTAATGGGTCAAGAAGACGCAAAGCGTGCTATGTCGGTTGCGGTGTATAACCACTATCGCCGTATTCTTTCGGGCAATGATGAGCCTCAGGAAGGCCAGGAGGATGTTGAGATTGCAAAGTCCAACATCTTGCTCTTGGGCCCAACTGGTACTGGTAAAACGCTGCTTGCTCAGACGCTTGCTCGTTTTCTTGAGGTTCCGTTTGCTATTGCTGACGCAACAACCCTTACTGAGGCTGGTTACGTTGGTGAAGATGTCGAGAATATCCTGCTTAAGCTCATCACTGCCGCTGACGGCGATGTTGAGCGTGCTCAGGTAGGCATTGTCTACATCGATGAGATTGATAAGATTGCTCGCAAGGCTGAGAATCTCTCAATTACTCGTGACGTTTCTGGTGAAGGCGTTCAGCAGGCACTCCTGAAGATTCTTGAGGGTACGGTTGCTAGTGTTCCTCCAACAGGAGGCCGTAAGCATCCTCAGCAGGAGCTTATTCACATTGATACCACCAATATCTTGTTCATCTGTGGCGGCGCTTTTGTTGGCCTGGATAAGATTGTTGCTGACCGCATTGGTAAAAAGGGAATTGGCTTTAACTCTGACGTTGCTCAGAATGTCAAAGAAGGCGAGTCCGAGCTTATCGCCAAGGTAATGCCTCAGGATCTGCACAGGTTTGGCATGATTCCAGAGCTTTTGGGCCGTATTCCAGTTATCACTTCTACTCGTGAGCTTGGTGAGGAGGATCTGATGAGCATTCTCACAGATCCAAAGAATGCTCTTACCAAGCAGTACAAGCGTATGTTTGAGCTTGAGGGAGTAGACCTAGAGTTTACTGAGGATTCACTCAGAGAGATTGCTAAGAAGGCTTTGGCTCGCGGCACCGGTGCTCGTGGTCTTCGTGCAATCTGTGAGTCTACGCTGCAAGAGACCATGTTTGACCTGCCATCAGATTTGGATATCACAAAGGTTGTGGTTACTCCAGAAAGTGTTGGCGGAGATAACGCCCCAGAAATCATTAAGGGCAAAAAGAAATAACTCGCATAGCAATAAAAAAGGAGGTCGAAAGACCTCCTTTTGCGTTATAGATTTCCGCCACCAAGTTTGTTGTATGACGTAATAACTTTGGTGCGGGTTTTAGTGCCTGGTGGAAAAACGGTGTCAAACAACGGCATCAAGCCGCGGAAAAGAACACCACTTTGCACGCGGTGAGAAAGACCCCTTACCGTACGTCTTGACTCTTCAAGCTGTGAACGAAGCTCCTCAAGGTAAGGGGAGCGACGAGCATAGAACCAGAAAAGACCTGCAAGATCTGAGTTTGGATAGAGCCAAGGCCTGTTGTCTGGTCCTGCAAAATGCGCAATACAGATATTCTTTCGAGCTTCTTCGTATTCTTCTCGCACGTCTTTTGGTGCCTGAGCAACAATGTGATCACGGCGAAGGAATTGCCAGTCTACCAGGTAATTCCATTTCATATTAATACGAAGATAATGGCCGTTTACAAACCTGTTAAGAACATCTTGATCAAGCCAGCGCCATGCACGCATGGTTGATACCTTAAGAAACTCCTCAGGAGAAATCTGCTTTCTAATCTCTTCCAGGTTCATCAAAATGACGCCTGCCTGGAAGTAATCGTGAGGATCATCCATACCCAGCTCATTTTTGAGGTAGGGGCCAACTGTGGCGTCATAGCCATCAATCTGACCAATAGTATCTGCGTCGCGCGTAGCGCCTACCAAGTATCCTGTGACGTCGATATCATAGAGCTCTGCAATATCGGCATTAACTACCAGGTCAGAGTCAAGGTAGATGGCTTTATTGACGTTAGGAAGCAGTGAGGGAGCAAGCAGCCTGTAGTAAGTTTCTGGTCTAAAGTGACCATGATGAGGAAGCTCAATATCACCAAGAGCAGCATCAACATCTAAGAAACCAACATGGACGTTATCAACAAGCTGAGCCTGACGAGTAAGCGTAATCATGCTGGTAGGAGTGAGGTCACGAGTCAATACAATGATGTCGTAACGACGCTCTGGATTGACGTTCTCAATGATGGATTGAATTGCTACAGACAAATACGGCACAAAGTTATCACTGCAGGCAAAAACAAGCACAACATCATTAAGAGCAAGACCCAGCTCATCGGATGAGCTGGCAAGCATTGCTCCAGAAAGTTGCGCCCTGCCTGTTCCAACAAGGCGTTGTGTAGGTATTTTACGTAATCTTCTCATACGTAAGACTTTAACACTTAGACGCCAAAAACGCCTGCTGCGTTTGCCATTACTTCACTTTGCACAGAGTATCCACGGGCCTCACTGAGCCCAAGAAGAGCTCGCTTAAGGCTGTCCACAATGTCAAATGCGTCAATATCTGTGTGATCACTGGAGGGAAGGTCAGTCTCGGTAAGGAGTTTATCTTTTGGGTAGACCTTAGCGTATTCACGACCGCGCTTAGTCTTTAGGCTCATCTCGCCAACAGAGAACCAACAGCCAAGCTTAATAGCCCTCTGGAGCTCGTCTGAGCTACCGCTAAACCAGTGGATGATAGGAACACACTCTTGAGCGGCTCTTGTCTGCTCAAGAATATCTAGTACCGTATCAACGCTTCTCACGGTGTGCATCGAGAGCACTCGTGGCTGGTCGTTGCGTGAAAGCTCTGCTGCACGTGCGCAGATCTTTGTAAAGGCCTTAACCTGCAGCTCTTGCAACCCATCAACACAATAGCGAGAAGAAAAATCTAGTCCAATCTCGCCAATGTAAGGTGTCTGCTCCATAAGCTCTAGCAGGAGCTCTATATCTTTTTCAGCAACGCGACCATCAGAGATATACCAGGGGTGCGCTCCAAGTCCCACGCGGATGTTGGTTTGCGTAAGTTGAGGAGCAAGTTCAAGGTAGTCGTGAGGAGTAACTCCACAGGTAAAGAAAGCTAATCCGGCGTCATGGGAACTTCTCGCTACATTGAGTGGGGAGTCCATAAGGTTGGCATGGACGTGCGCATCAAAGTATGTGAGGTTACTCATGATCAAGCCCTGAAAGATGCAGAATGACGTCTGAGGCAATCATCTGACCCATAATAGGAGGGTAGTAGGACATAGTTCCTAGCTTGGCAGATTTGCCCGTTGCGCCCTCGGGTGCAAAAACTGGTCGCGCTGGCTCAGGGGAGTAGAGCACACGGAAGTCGGCAAGTCCACGCTTTTTGGACTCTTTTCTCATTACTCTTGCAAGAGCATCGGTATGTGTTTTTGAAAGCGTAGTAATCTCCAGGAGTTCTGGGTGGATTTTATTGCCACCGCCCATGCTGGAGATGAGGTAGATATCGTTTTTCTGACACCATGCAACAACAGCCAATTTGGCAGAAATGGTGTCGATAGCATCAACTACCACATCTGGTTTTGGAAGAGAAGAGAGCTGCTCGTCAACGTTGTCTTTAAGCAAAAAAGCATCAAGAGTGACTACGTGAGCGTCTGGATTAATGTCCAGAATCATTTCTTTGGTAACGTCAACTTTTCTTTTTCCAATGGTGCTCACATAGGCAATAGCCTGCCTGTTAAGGTTGGATGCCTCCACTGCATCCGCATCCACTAAAACAAAGGAACCTACACCACCTCTGGCCAGCGCCTGGACACAGTTTGAACCTACGCCGCCAAGTCCTAAGACCATGACACAGGAATTTTGAATCTGTCCAAGGCGATCTTTTCCCAGGACAAGTTCTAGTCGAGCAGTGGCTTCAGGAATTGTGGCAGACATAGAGCTCCTCATAAAATGTATCTGCAGATAGTATAGCTTGTTACTTCACCTACGCTTCAAGAAGTGTAGTCCGATAGTAATTTTAACTAATGGTAAGAAAGCGCCCCATAAGTCGTCTTTTATTAGTAGAATAAATGAAGCAAATTTTGACGATGTTGTCAGCATATGAAAGGCAAGATTACTGTGGAAGAAATGCCCAAGAATTATGATCCTCAGGCAGCTGAGCCTGAGCTCATTGAAAAGTGGATTAAGGCAGATTGTTATGGTCGTAGTAAGGGAACTGAAGACCGTACAGTAGTTATCCCTCCACCAAACGTCACCGGCATCCTTCACATGGGTCATGCTATGGATGACACCATCCAGGACACCTACATTCGTTATTCTCGCATGCGCGGTTATTCAACTCGTTGGATTCTTGGAACAGATCACGCAGGCATTGCAACCCAGACTAAGGTTGATAAGAAGCTCAAGTCAGAGGGTATTTCTCGCCTTGAGATTGGTCGCGAGAAGTTCCTGGAGGCTTGCTGGGATTGGACGCGCGAGTACGGCGGAACCATTGTTTCTCAGATTAAGCGCATGGGCTGCTCCATTGATTTTAATGACGAGAAGTTCACTATGTCTCTTGAGTACACTCAGGCAGTACGTAAGGTCTTTGTTGACTGGTATCATGACCAGCTTATTTATCGTGGTAAGCGTATCGTAAACTGGTGTCCTCATTGCGAGACTTCTATCTCTGACGACGAGGCAGAGTACGCTGACGAGAAGGGCCATCTTTGGTACCTGCGCTATCCACTCAAAGAGCCTGTTAATGGCATTGAGTACATTACTGTAGCTACTACTCGTCCAGAGACCATGCTGGGTGATACGGGCGTAGCTGTCTCTCCTCAAGACCCAGAAAAGGCTGATCTTGTGGGAAAGACCGTTATCCTGCCAATTGTTGACAGAGAGATTCCAATCTTCTCTGACTGGCATGTTGACGCAGGCTTTGGTACCGGTTTTGTTAAGGTAACCCCAGCTCATGACCCTAACGACTTTGCTATGGGTCAGACTCACAATCTTGAGCAGATTAACATCTTTGATGAGCATGCTGTTGTGGTTGATGGCTATGGTGAGTTCTCCGGTCTTGATAGAGATCAAGCTCGTGAGGCTATTGTTGCCTGGTTTGAAGAGCACGGTCTGCTTGATCACGTTGAAGACCTTGATCACTCCGTTATGCATTGCTACCGCTGCGGTACTACGCTTGAGCCATGGCTCTCTGAGCAGTGGTTTGTTGCTGTCGATAGGCTCAAAGAGCCTGCAGCACAGGTAGTCAAAGACGGTCAGGTTACTTTCCATCCAGAGCGTTGGACTCAGACCTACCTCACTTGGATGGAGAATCTCCGCGACTGGAACATCTCCAGGCAGCTTTGGTGGGGACACCGCATTCCTGTGTTCTACTGCGATGATTGTGGCTGGCAGGATGCGCTTATGGAAGACACTGATGTCTGTCCAAAATGCGGCGGTCATCATGTTCACCAGGATGAGGACGTTCTAGACACCTGGTTCTCTTCTCAGCTGTGGACCTTTGCTACACAGGGCTGGCCAGACCATCCTGAGCAGCTTGAGGGTCACCACCCAACGCAGGTTTTGGTAACCGCTCGAGACATTATTGCTCTTTGGGTTGCTCGTATGATTATGAGCTCACTTTATTTCACCAAAGAGATTCCATTCCACGATGTCTACATCTACGCGACCATTTTGGCCAAGGACGGCAGCCGCATGTCCAAGTCAAAGGGTAACGGCGTAGATCCTATGGACCTGATCGCTAAGTATGGTGCAGACGCAATGCGTTACAACCTGCTTACGCT
>JABZHD010000250.1 GCA_015259045.1 Atopobium sp.
GACTAACAAGTCAAAAATCGCACGCTATTCTTCTCAATCATGCGTGGCTCAAGAATTATCTGGATTGACGCGCTGTCATCCTGCGCTTCGATACCGTTATTTTTATCTGTCGCAGCTTCTTGCGTCGCAGCTGATTGCGTCGCAGCTGATTGCGTCGCAGCTGATTGCGTCGCAGCTGATTGCGTCGCAGCTTCTTGTGTCGCGGCTGCTTCCGTCGCAGCTCTCTGCACAACATCCGCCCCGTGCTCGCCCAGACGACGAAACATGATTGAAAGTGCGGCATCAGAAAGCTCATCGACATTTTGCTCAATCGAGGTCAGCGCTGGCTCAAACAGTGCGTCTGAAATGCTGTTATCGTATCCGACAACAGAATAGTCGCGCGGAACATGCAAGCCACGCTCGTACAGATAGCGCAGCAAGCCCAACGCAATGTTGTCCGACGTTGCAACAACCGCCGTAGCATTCACGCGAATCAGCTGCTGAGCTGCAAGATACGCATCAGGAATGTAATAATCACTGGTCAGCACAAGCGACTGATCCAGCTCCAGGCCCTTCTCGCCAAGTGCGCGAACGTAGCCGTTGAGGCGCGCGCAGCCGGTGTTGGAAGCGGTGTTAACCATACATGCGATGCGGCGATGGCCGTGATCTAGCAGGTATTTTGTGGCCAGATAGCCGCCAAGCTCGTTGTTGAACGTGACTTTGTCGCAGTCGAGCGCATCGATGGTTCGGTCCACCATGACGTACGGCACGGGCAACTGCTCCAAGTCGGCGATGAGCTGCTTTGAGGCTTCTACCTCGTCGGACGTGATAATAAAGATGCCGTCGGCGCCGCGATTTACCAGCAATCGCACAAGGTCCGCATCGTTTGACGTGCTGTTATCCGAGTTGGTGATGAACAGCGCGTACCCACGGCGGCGGCACTTCATCTCCAGCATCTTTGCAAACGACGAGAAAAATCGGCTCTCGATATTCGGCACGATCAGCCCCAGTGTCTGCGTGTGCTGTGTGACCAGGCTTCTTGCAATCTGGTTGGGAATGTAGTGCTCGCGACGGGCAACGTCGAGGATGCGACGGCGGTTCTCGTCGCTCACGCGCACCGGCCGGCCGTTCAGCACCAGCGAAACCGTGGCGGGCGACAGCCCTACCTCACGCGCAATCGTTTTTAGGGTGACTTTTTCTGCCACGTTACCTCGCAACTTACCCCGTTTATCGTTGTTGCTTAAGTAT
>JABZHD010000251.1 GCA_015259045.1 Atopobium sp.
TGTACGAATAGGCTGAGGCGGGCCGGTTTGCTTCAAAAATTTGCGGCAAAACCCGTGCAATAGATACAAATTTGTTAAAACTTTTAAAGTTGGGCGAGAAGATCGATCTTCTCGCCCAATATGCTATCTATCAAAGGTTGTGTGAGGCCAGATGCGCGGCGGCGTTATCCACGCCTCCATCCAACGTTTTACCAGGTAGTTACGGTAGGCTTCGAGAGAATCGAGAAACCATGGTCAATCAGACAAGTCTTGCATACGGATCAGAAAAGTCTGCAATCCGCGAGATTGCAGGTTATGCGATGCAGCGTCGTGCTGAGATTGGCGCTCAGAATGTGTTTGATTTCTCGATTGGCAACCCTTCCGTACCTGCTCCTGAGTCTGTTCGCACCTCTATCGAGGCCGCCATGCAGCTGCCTCCTCAGCAGGTCCACAGCTACACACCTGCAATCGGCATTCCCCAGGCCAGGGAGGCAATTGCTGCGTCGCTCCGACGTCGCTTTGGAGATCACGCAGCTCAGGCAGACGATCTCATCTTGACCTGTGGAGCGGCTGCCTCCGTTTCTATGGCGCTCAATTCCATTGTTTCTCCAGGTGAAGAGGTCATTGTTATTGCTCCATACTTCCCCGAGTACCGCGTGTGGATTGATCATGCTCAGGCTACCTGCGTTGAGGTTTTGGCTGACGAGAAAACCTTCCAGATTGATGTTGACGCCGTTTGTGCAGCTCTTACGCCTAAGACTCGCGCGGTGATTATCAACTCTCCAAACAATCCTGTTGGTGCTGTGTATACCAGGGAAAACCTTGATGCATTTGCCAACATGCTCCGCAAACGCTCCACTGAGCTGGGAACTGACATTTACGTCATCTCCGATGAGCCTTATCGCGAGATTGTTTTTGGCAACATTGAGGTCCCTTGGGTTCCTGACGTCTACGAGCGCACCATTGTGTGCTATTCCTACTCCAAGTCCCTCTCACTTCCTGGTGAGCGTATTGGTTGGGTGCTGGTTCCTGCTTCTAATCCGGAGCAGAAGGAGATTTACGCAGCTTGTGCGGGTGCTGCTCGACTGCTGGGCTTTGTTTGTGCGCCAGCGCTTTTCCAGCGCGTCATTATCGACTGTGTTGATGAGCCAGCAGATGTTGAGGCCTATGCAAAGAATCGAGAAGTTCTGACCGAGGGCCTCACCAAGCTTGGTTATGAGTACATCCAGCCTGATGG
>JABZHD010000252.1 GCA_015259045.1 Atopobium sp.
GGTATGCCAGCCGCGCTCCTCGACGGATCGTGTACCGGTCATTACCTCGTACCAATAGCAAACGCGGCTCATGTATTGCGCGTTCTGTGATCCTGCAAGCTCGCCAGGGCAAGCGGTTGCCACGATCTGTTTGTGTGGTCGGACGTTACCACCCCAACGCGGATAACCAAGTCCGTACTTAATGAGAAGAGCGGCCACGAGGTGCGCGCCGCTCTCGAGTGTTGCTTCTGATACCGTCCACGGGTTCGTGGAGTTGTTCGCGTGCTCAATGGAAATGCTGGACTGGTTCGCCGTCCAGTTGCCGCAAGCCCAAGCGGTATCGCTCTCGTATACATGTTGAGCGATTACGCCGTCGCCGTCGACAGAGTAATGCGCGGACTGCGATTGCATGCGCGACCACATCGCGGACAAAGAAGCGGCCGTCAAACCGACAGCCGCTTCGTGGTGAACAACTATGTATTGAACGCTATGCCCGCCGCGCCCAGAGTCAAAAGCCGATGTAGGCACCCAAACGTCGGCGGTAATTTCGCCCGAAAAATCAGCCATTATCTGCCCTCCAAAGGTGACTTTCCCTCGCGTACCTCTGGAATACCTGCGATAGAGGTCAGAAGCGATACAACAGCCGCGAGAGCTGCCGCGGAAGCAACGGCCACCCAGTCAACGCCTGTAATTCCAATTGCGTTTGTGCCGATAAGTGCTACTGCGGTTTGTGCTGCTGTCTTAATTGCGCGAACTAGTGCTGCCTTGATCCAGTCATTCATAATGTTTCCTTTCATACGGTTGTTAATGTCCTGCGTGCTCGTGGTCGTGCGCCGCTTCTAAGCGGCCGAGCCGTCCCGAGTTGCTTTTTACTGCGTCCTCTACGACCGCCAAACGCGCGGTATGGTCGTTAATCGTCGAGCGAACGTTGGAAATGCTTTCGTCCGTACGTGCCATGTAAGCCGCAAATGCCTTTTGGTTCTCTTCTAGGTCTTTGCGTAAGCTTTTAATGCCTTCTTCAATGCGGACTAGACGCTCCGCGCCTTCTTGGTTGCTCTTTGCCAGGTTGCGTGCGCCGTTGAACATGCTTATTAGCATTGCAAGGAACGACAGCAACGCGACCACTTGCTCAAACGTAATAGGGTTCATCGTGTCACCTCCCTACACTCTTATAGAG
>JABZHD010000253.1 GCA_015259045.1 Atopobium sp.
GCGTACCTGCTGCTGGTTAATCTCTCTAAAGCGAATTTCCTGCACGCGGCTTGCAACATCTTCGGTGGCTAGCTCTTGCTCAACCATTTGACGAAGGTTGGTATGTTTGTTTCCCACCAGAATATCGGTGGCACTAATGTCTCTAATCATGCGAGAAATACGCACGTATGGAGGCGTTGCAAGCACGTCTTGAACAAGCACGTCTACCAGCTCATCTTTGTCGTATGGCTGCCATGCACCCTCACGATATTTCTGGACCAATTGCGTTCCAGATACCAGTGCACAGGGGTAGAGTTTAATCTCGTCAGGGAGAAATCCTGGATCCGTGACAAACGTTTTAAAGTCCTGCTTGTCTGCTTCAGGAGTTGCGCCTAACAGGTTAACCATCAGGTGAGAGTGGATTTTAAATCCGTACAAGCGAATCAGCGAGAACGCTCGTTTAATCTGGGCAACGCTCATCTGACGCTGGTTTGCGTCAAGGATTTCTTGGCGTGTGCTCTGAATGCCAATTTGAATTTTGGTGCATCCAAGCTGCCTAAACATGCGAAGGTTATCCGGCGTAATAGTGTCAGGTCTGGTTTCTATTACAAGGCCAACCACACGGGCAGCAGCTGTTTCATTAACGTGTTGTTGCTCCACCAGCTCATCATAGGTACTTTGCATCTGAGACCACGCGTTTTGGTGAGGCTGGCTGGTGTCGTAGAGCTTATGAAAAGCCTGGTTATATGTGGCAGTATCATCAAAGACTGCCGCCTGCTGTTCAGCAACAAAAGAAGAAAGAGCTTCTTCAGAGTTTTGCAAGCCAAACGAGGTGTACCAATCAAGGCGCTCCTGAATGTAGCGAGGAGAGTTGGGCCACTCATTGAGCGCACGGAAAAGCTCCTTGATAAACCAGTACTGATAGCCCTCCGGATAATCACTCCAGGTACCACCAAGCACAATAAGCTCTACTTTGTCGGTTGAGTGACCCATCTGGTGGAGCGCCTGAAGGCGAGCAGCAACTTGTACGTATGGATCAAAAAACGTAAGCTCAGCGCGCTGGCAAGCAGGCTCGTTAGCAAGGTAGCTTTTAGGCATGCGCAGATCACAGGGACAATAGATGCAATTACTTGAGCACGTATGAGGCCTCGTGATAACCGTAATGGTTTCT
>JABZHD010000254.1 GCA_015259045.1 Atopobium sp.
ATTCCAAACCTCGCCGATAGAGCTCACGCATCATCGCAGAAACCATGTGTTATCTGCGCCAAGTCAAGCTAGAGCCGCAAAACCGTATATACTCGAATGAAGCGTTATCTGGCGAGAAGCCCCGTGTGCTCGGAACCCTCGTGGACCCGACGCCCGCTCATCGCGGACCCGCCGTCCCTCGTGGACCCGGCGCGCGCCACGGGCTCGCCGTCGTTGCCACCTACGACCAGGAAGGAAGCCTGTTGGAGACATTCGAATTTGTGCTCATTGTTTTGACCTGCGTCGCGGCTTCCTCGGTTATCGACAAGTTTCTCAACGTCTCCATCCCTGTTATCCAGGTTGTTATCGGTCTGCTTGTTGCGCTCGTGCTGCCCAGCGTCCAGGAGGTTCACCTGGAATCCGAGCTCTTTATGCTGCTCTTTATTGCCCCACTCCTGTTCAACGAGACGAGAGAAACCAACATTCGTGCACTTCTCCTCAACCTGAACAGTATTTTGTCGCTGGCGATTGCTCTGGTGGTTGTTAGCGTGCTTTCGGTCGGCTACGCCCTCCACCTCATGGTCCCTTCAATTCCTCTAGCTGCGGCGTTTGCGCTGGCCTCGGCCCTGGGACCAACCGATGCAGCCACCGTCACCGCGCTTAAATCCAACATCCACCTGACCCATCGCCAGCAAACGCTTCTCTCGGGAGAGTCCTTGATTAACGATGCATCCGGCGTCGTTGCATTCCAGTTCTCCGTAGCTGCGGCCGTAACCGGTGCGTTCTCGCTGGTAGACGCAGCGGGATCTTTCACCGTGCTTTTTGTAGGCGGCGTGGCAATGGGAATTGTCACTGGCTTTGCCTTCTCTGCCATCAACGCAATGCTTGGTAGGTTGGGTTACGAGGACACCATTGCAAACGTTCTCTATGAAGTACTGACGCCGTTTCTTGTCTATCTTCTTGCCGAAACCTTCCACGTTTCTGGCGTTTTGGCTGTTGTTGCGGCGGGTCTAGTGATTGCGCTTCCTCGTAGGCAGAGCAATAAAGCGCTGTTTGCAAGGCAAAAATTGGTCTCAGATTCCACATGGAAAGTCATCAGCTTCCTCATCAACGGTACCATCTTTGTCTTCCTAGGAATGCAGCTCCCCCTTGCCGTGCTTCCTGGCAC
>JABZHD010000255.1 GCA_015259045.1 Atopobium sp.
CTCTCTACACTTATTGTGGACAAGTCAAATCTGCTTGGGGGCTCTGCTACACGAGCGCTTGTGTGCCCTATGATGCCGTCATATGTGCGCCATCTGCCAGTTCTTTCTACCATCGAGCAGCAGCTCTTGGCTTCAGGTGACGCTACGCGTGACGATTACACTACCATGATCTGGTTTGCTCCTGAGCGTTTGGGAGAAGTGTATGAGCAGCTCTACACCACTAAAGGTGGACAAATCCTCTATGACACGTCTCTCGTAGCTGCGGTTCTATCTGATGCCGGTGACGAGAAAACCATCACATATGCAATTCTTGCTTCAACTGAAGGTTTGATTGCTGTATCAGCTCAAACGTGGATTGATGCTTCAGGCGATGCAGTTTTGTCTAGAGCCGCTGGTGTACCAGTTGCAGCTGGTGATGAGGACGGCATCAATCAGGTTTGCAGCTTGCGTTTTACCATGGGTGGAATTGATGTTGAGCGCTATAGAGATTACGTGCTCTCACTTGATGATCACTTCTCGCCATTGGTTGAAGGATATTTCTTTGAGTCCGCGATGGTTGCGGGTAAGAATTTTAAGCTGGAGCCAAAGTTCCGTGAGGGAATTGAAGCAGGTATTCTTGAAGAAGAGGACTTGCGCTATTACCAGATTATCTCGCTTCCTGGAAAGCCAGGTTGCATGGCGCTAAACTGTCCGCATATTGCAAGCATGCGTACAAGCACCTCGGGAGCTGCGCGTTCTAACGCAACAGTTGAGGCGCACGCTCGCATTCGCCGATTAGTTACGTTTTTACAGCGCATGATGCCTGGATTTGAGCAAAGCTACCTTATGGAGCAGGCTTCATTGTTAGGTGTTCGTGAGAGCTGGCGCGTTGAAGGTCAGACAATGCTTACCGAGGAAGATTACGTCAACCAGGCTCGATTTGACGACGGTCTTGTTCGCGGCGATTGGTACATTGACGTTCACTCCAATAAGGGCGGACTCTTCCACAAAAACACCTACGAGCAGGGTGACTATTACGAGATTCCATTCCGGTCGATGGTCACCAAACACATCAATAACCTAGGCGTTATTGGTCGCTGCATCTCTACGACGTTTTTGATGCAGGCAAGTGTTCGCATTATTCCAACGGTCACTGATATGGGA
>JABZHD010000256.1 GCA_015259045.1 Atopobium sp.
CTGTTGGAGGTAACGCCCAAGCTTGAGCACGCCTAGCATGAGCACGCTCTTCTTCCTTTGTTATGTCTCCTTCAAGCGGGCTTCTTGCAGCCACTGCTTGTCCTGTGAGCGTGTCTGGAGTAGCAAGGAGTGCCAGATATAAGTTGATGAAGGTGTACCAGTGGAGCTGCGTTGATTTACTGGTGAGGTCTATTGAGTAGACGCGCATGAAGTCAGCAGTCACAATGCCAGCGTCATAGTGCCAGTCAAAGTTCTTCTTTCTGTAGTACTGAATGCGCTTGTATTGCTCACCGTAGGAGATAGTGTCAAATGCCCCTGCTGCCCACTCAGACGCTGCCTGAAGTGCTTCTACTGGATACTTCGACACTTGGTCTAGCAGTACGCCTTTTTGAGCGTAGAAAAGGTTTAGTGTCCTCGCATTAGCAACAGCACTATTTTCTGTATCCATCGTCATGTAGATGAGTGAGGTTCTAAAGCCACTTTTAATGGGTACAGATACTCCCGCCACATCAACTGTAACGGGAGCACCCTTGATAACCGAGTCTAAAAACATGGATTACTCGTCCATGCTGGAGTTCTCTTTGGTAATAAGCTCAGCGACCTTAGACACCGCGTCACTATCTGAGTAAACCTCTGTCAGAATTGAGATAATCTTCATCAGGCGGTAGATGTTGAGACGGTTAGCCTGTCCAATAAGCTCCTCTGCAGCTTCCTCACCAAGTGCAAAAGCAACGATATTGTGTGCTTCATCTGCAAGGGTTGTGAGGTTGTCCATCACCTCATCATTTGCGAGCCCAGCAAAAGACGATAGACGCTGAGCCCATGAATTGGCTTCAACAACAAAAGTAATGTTGCCTAAATCTACATCATAGGTCTTGCCCTCAATCTTTACCTTTGCCTTTGGTGTGCCATCAAGCTTGTAATTCTTCAGTGCCATAAGTGTTCCTCTCTATGGGGTTTACCTTGGCTCATATCTTGTTCCATAGGTAACGCCAACAAAAAAGCACCCAGCATATGCCAGGTGCTTCCCCAGAGAGGAGAGGAATGGGGACTATGTCTATGCAGCCTTAGTGAAAGCTGCAGTGTCATAGTTGAAGGTGCCGTACTCGTACTCGTCTGTGATTGCAATCTTGAAGGG
>JABZHD010000257.1 GCA_015259045.1 Atopobium sp.
TCTGAGTACATGGATCACTGTATTGAATCTATTCTTGAGGGCTCTGATTATGCCGATGACGTGCAGATCGTTATTGTTGATGACGGTTCTGTAAAAGATGACACCGCTGCTAAAGCTGATGCTTGGCAGGAGCGTTATCCAAACATTATCAAAGCGGTTCATCAAGAAAACGGCGGCCACGGCATTGCTGTTATGAAGGCTGTTTCCCATGCTGATGGCGTGTACTTCAAAAATATTGACTCAGATGACTGGGTAGATGGTGATGCTCTGAAGACTTTCCTTCAGCAGCTCCGCACCTTTATTGCCTCTGACAACCCTGTTGACCTGGTACTTTCTAACTACGTCTACGAGCACGTTGAGGATAACACCCAAAACTTTGTGGACTATCGCGACGCGGTTCCTACCAACAAGATTATTGGCTGGGACGCGATTGGCCGCTTCAAGCTGTCTCAGTACCTTTTGATGCACGCAATTACCTATCGCGTTGAGGTTCTGCGCTCTGCAAATATCCAGATGCCTGAGCACACTTTCTATGTAGATAACGTCTACGCCTATGTTCCATTCCCTAAGGTAAAGACTATCTACTACGTTGATGTTGACCTGTATCGTTATTTTATTGGTCGAGACGATCAATCAGTTAACGAGAAGGTCTTAACAAGTCGTGTTGATCACTACTGGCGCGTAGCGCGCAATATGATGCACGCATATCACATTTACGACGACATCTCTTCTCCACGCCTTCAGACGTACATGATGAGCTACTTCACTATCATTATGGCAATCTGTTCTGTCTTCTCTAAGATGAGTGACCGTGAAGATGCCATGGACCAGCTAGAGGAGCTTTGGGATGAGCTTCGCGCTTACGATAAGAAAATGTACCGCAAGGCTCGCTACGGTCTTGTAGGCACCGCTACAAATCTTCCTGGCAAGATTGGTAAGACGGTCACTATTGGTGGCTATCGTGTAGCTCAGAAGGTTGTTAAGTTCAACTAAACGTTCTTTCAAATCTAAAAGCAAAACCCTCGCATCCTGAACTACCTCCCATTTCTTGGACACGAGAAATGGGAGGCAGTTCAAAACACACCTAAGTCAGATAATCTGTCAAAAAGACGTATAC
>JABZHD010000258.1 GCA_015259045.1 Atopobium sp.
TTTCTCGTTATCATCAAGACGCGTTGAGAGGTCTCCAAGCTTCTGATAATCACTATCAAGTGCGTCAAAAACAGCATCCGAGCTTGTATTTTGCTGAGTTGCACTGGTGTCTTGACCTGTAAGGTGCGTAACCGGAGTGGTGGTAGGAGTAGATGAGACTGGCGCCTCAACCTTTGCGCGATTGTCGGTTGCCTGAGGGTCCCACGGGTGCGTGATGACAAAGATTGCAGCTACTACCAGCGAGGTAACAAGAAGTGCTGAGAGCAGAATAACGCGCGTACGCGGGATTCCTTCAGCTTCAGGGAGGTTCTCTTTTGAAGGCTCGGAAGGAATTGCAGACTCAAAGCGAGGAGCTGGCCTGCGACTTACCGAGGCAAACGCGCTGGTAGTGTCTGGGTCAGCGCTGTCGGCTGGCATTTGCTGCAAAACAGTAGGATCAGCTGCAGCAGAAGATGATGCATTAGGGTCTGCGTCTGCGAGTGGATTGGGTTTCTCGCCAGGTGCTGGAGCGGCGTCAATCTCTGGAAGATTGATGTTGCGTGTGGGTCTGATAGCTCGAGCTGGACGAGCAGCTGGCACTGCCTGTGGCAAAGGAAGGCCGCACTTGGGACAGCTTTCTGCGGCAGCAGCCACCAAGGCACCACAATGGGGGCACCAATGAGCTTGAGTTACAGGAATCCTTTGGGTCAAACTTAGATCAATCTGACAATGAGGGCAGGTTAAAGCCCCTTCATCGACCTCAGATCCACAGTTTGGACAACGCATACACCCTCCACAACTCTTTGCTTGTGCTTCAGTTTAATCGTTTATATCAGCAGAAGAGCTATAAGTTGACTTTCCTCCCATTAATCTCACAACCAGGTCAAAGAATCGATCCTTTGCATAGTTGTGAATGTAACGCTCGGAAATTCTGTTGAAGATGATAACGGAAATCACCAGACAAAGTGCCAAGTATGGCAAGATACGTGGGGTGAGCGGTGCAATACGGAAAAAGTCCTGCGCCACCGTACATCCGCCAACAACAATGGCAATACATACAACAAGAAGTGCAATGCGGAGCTTGGTAAGCGGCAAAGAGATTCTTCTGAGCAGCGCAAAACC
>JABZHD010000259.1 GCA_015259045.1 Atopobium sp.
ACCTGATATGCATCTCTATGCATAAACTTAACCTAATATGCTAGAAAATGAATAGCGTCATATAAAAGATTTAACTATAGGTAAATTTCGTATCTACGGAACACACCTAAGTCGGATAATCTGCTCAGATGCGGGCATTTTACACACCTAATGACGATAATCTGCATGTTTGAGGTATTTTCAGCGTCATGTATACGTCTTTTTAACAGATTATCTGACTTAGGTGTGTTTTGAACTGACTCCTATTTCTCGTGTCCAAGAAATGGGAGGCAGTTCACTGCGGGCTGGATGGGTTTCTCGCCTTGGATTTGATACAGAAAAAGACGTGAGAGTTTGTCTCTCACGTCTTTCTAGTTAGCTCGATTTTCGTGCACGCAATTTTGTTTGTGCAGCTAATTTGCGTAGCCTGCTTACTCGCTGAACTCAAGGAATGCGCGGTATCCGCGATAAGCCTCAAAGATGTCGGCCTTGTTTGCAATCTCCCAAGGTGCGTGCATGGAGAGAACAGGAACGCCGCAGTCGATGACGTGCATGCCATATTTTGCCAGCATATATGCGATAGTTCCACCGCCACCAGCGTCAACGCGACCAAGCTCAGCGGTCTGGAATTTAACGCCAGCATTGTCCATAATGCGACGAATCAATGCAACGTACTCGGCATCAGCATCGTTAGAGCCAAACTTACCGCCGCTACCAGTGAATTTGTTGAAAGCAAGGCCGTGACCCATGATGGCGGAGTTCTTGATTTCAAAGCTGCCCGTAAAGCTAGGATCATAACCAGCAGAAACGTCGCTAGAGAGCATGTAGGAGTTAGCCATGCAGCGGCGCAGAGAAAGTGGAGACTCAAAACCGGCAAGTGCCAGGACTTCTGCCATGATGTTCTCAAAGAAAAGGGAGTTCATACCAGTAGCGCCAACGGAGCCAATCTCTTCTTTGTCGGTCAGGATGGTGACGGAGGTACGAGCAGGAGTGTTGCACTCAAGCTGCGCAATCAGGGAAGGGTAGGA
>JABZHD010000025.1 GCA_015259045.1 Atopobium sp.
CCTCATGGAGGACTAAGCTTTACGCTTAGAAGTACCTAGCACGTTTAATCCGGTATCTGCTTGCAGGTACCGGATTTTTCTTGTGGCGAGCGTGTGGCTTGGAGCGCGTGGACGCGGCTTGCGGTTTGTATGCGGTTTGCGACTAAGGTGCGATTGTGCCGCGTTTGAGTTGGGGCCGCAGCTTAGCCGCCCTTCTCGTCAAATTTTTGTGAAGAGAAAGAAATTGTGCACTCAACCTTGACTTGGATAGTTTTTTGCTGCACAATATCCAACGCAGGACAGACGTCTTGTAGTTGCACGTTCGCTGCCAAAGACAGCCGGCGCCTTGAATCCAAGGCTTAATGGGAATTCCCGCCTGCCGAGGTGGTCTTGAGATTAGTACATCCAGACCCCGCTTTGGTTGCCAAAGTGGGGTCTTTTCATGTGAGGGCCGCACCTGTTGGCGCTCGTGCCCGAGACATGATAAAGGAGGTGTACTACATGCCAGCTCAGTCTAAACTTGATTTGCTCGAGAAGGTTTCCGCTTCTCTCGACAACTCCAAGGGCCTGTTTGTTATCGACTATCGTGGTCTCTCCGTAAAGGAGACTCAGGAGCTTCGCCGCGCACTTACCGCAGCAGGCGCTCACATGAAGGTCTATAAGAACAACATCGTCAAGATTGCTCTTAAGAACGCTGGTATGCCAGAGATTGACGAGATGCTCGCCGGTACCTGCGCATACGTTTTCTATGAGAATGATCCTGTCGAGGCCGCTAAGGTCATCAAGGATCAGGCCAAGAAGCTCAAGAAAGTTGAGTTCATTGGTGGTATCGCTGATGGTCAGGCACTTACTGCTGACGAGGCAAAGGCTTACGCAGATCTTCCTTCTCGCGAGGAGCTCATTGCAAAGCTTGTCTTCGTTGTTGCAAGCCCACTTACCGGTATTGCACAGGTTTGCGCTGGTCCAGCTCGTGGACTCGCAACCGCTCTTTCTGCAGTCGCAGATCAGAAGAACGCTGCATAAGCAACGTTTTGTTGTACCCGCGCATTGGCGCAAACCGCGTGAAAGTGTAGACGCACTTAAACGCACACATACAAGCCGGGCTTTTGCCCAGATGCAGTACAAAGGCTGCATCGTTTAAAAAGGAGAATTGACATGGCTGTCACTAAAGATGAGATCATTGAGGCCCTTAAAGAGATGCCAGCACTCGAGCTTTCTGAGCTCGTTCACGAGCTTGAGGACGTCTTTGGCGTTTCCGCTGCTGCTCCTGTAGCTGTCGCTGCTGCTCCTGCAGCTGGTGGCGCTGCTGAGGAGGCAGAGGAGAAGACCAACTTTGACGTTGTTCTCGAGGGCTTCGGCGACAACAAGATCGGCGTCATCAAGGTTGTCCGTGCTCTTACCAACCTTGGCCTCAAGGAGGCAAAGGAGGTCGTCGAGGGTGCTCCTAAGGCTGTCCTCGAGGGCGCTAAGAAGGAGGACGCTGAGGCTGCTAAGGCTCAGCTCGAGGAGGCTGGCGCTACCGTCACCCTTAAGTAAGTCCATCCTACATTGCTTACTGGAGAGGTCAGACTTCGGTCTGGCCTCTTTTTATTTGCCTGGCGAGAAACCCGTGCGCTCGGGGCGCATCAAGCTGGGGCGCTTTAGCTGAAGCCTGAAAAGTGCATCAAGTCTGAGCGCTTTAGCTGCAGCCTGAAAAGTGCATCAAGTCTGAGAGATTTGCCGGATTTTCTCGCCATGTCTGAGTGATTTGCCTGTTTTTCTCGCCTTATCTGAGTATTTTTGCTCAGACTTGGTGTGTATTTCAGGCTCATAAATCCGGTGTGATTGCTCTATCTTTCTGCGTGACTTACCCCAGCTTCCTCGCGCCTGATTTCTACAAAGAATCTGTAACTTTTGCCTAAAAACGTAAAAGAAACTGTGGATTTGCCTGATTTTGCAAAAGAATCGGTGGCTCAAATACAGATTCTTTGCACTTTTTAGGCGCGTGCAGCAAAAGGTCGGCGCGTGCAGCAAAAAGCCGGCGCACCTGGCGAGAAACCCGCGCGCTTGCAGCCACGCTCGCACTCGCGCCTGGCGAGAAACCCGTGCGCTCGGAGCGCATGGACCCCGCATGGAGCGCCATGCGAAGCGACGCGGCGGGGGAGCGCCGCTCACCGAAAGCGATTTCTGTCTCCGTGGACCTTCTCCACAAAATCTTCATAACTAGAAAAGACGAGTTAGTTAAGGATTTACCTGCAACATAACGTTTGTGCAGTTGAAAAACATAAACGCGATAATATAGTCAAAACGTCTTAAAAAATCAAGTGTTTTTCTGTTGACGCGCATTAAAATCTTGACTAAATTACTAGGTTGCGACAATTGCCACCTTCCACCCTTTTGAAGGAGGACAACCTGGTGTCTACCGCTAAAAAGACTTCCCTCACCACGCCTCAGGCGCATACTGGACGCAGGACGTTCAGTAAGATTCCCGCAGCTATGGAGCTGCCAAATCTGATTTCTGTACAGAAGGAATCATTTGAGCGCTTTATGGGAGAGGGCCTTGCAGAGTCCTTCGCTGAGTTCTCGCCAATTGAGAACAGCGCTGGAACCATGCAGGTCACCTTTGGTGACCATCAGTTCGGCGACCCTGCCAATTCAATGGCTGAGTGTCGTGCAAAAGACATTTCATATCAAGCACCTCTTTTTGTTGACGTCCGTTTTGTCAACAAAGAGACTGGTGAGATGAAGGAACAGCTTGTCTTCATGGGTGATTTCCCACTGATGACTGAGCGCGGTACCTTCATCATCAACGGTTCTGAGCGCGTTGTGGTTTCACAGCTCGTCCGTTCACCTGGCGTGTATTTCTCGTCAGAGATGGACAACGGTGTTCTGGTCCACAAGTCTCAGTTCATTCCTGCACGTGGTGCATGGCTTGAGTTTGAGGTTGATAAGCGCGGCCACCTGGTCGTCTCCATTGACCGCAAGCGTCGCCAGAGCGCTACCGTCTTCCTCCGTGCACTTGGCATTGCTGTTACCGATGACGAGATTCTCTCGCTCCTTGGTGATTCCGATGTTGTTCGCAACACACTTGAGCGTGATGTTGCAACCACACGTGAGGATGCTCTTATCGAGATTTATCGTCGTCAGCGTCCAGGCGAGCCACCAACTGTTGACTCCGCCCGTTCTCTGCTTGACGGCCTCTTCTTCAACGAGCAGCGCTATGACCTTGCTCGCGTTGGTCGTTACAAGATCAACAAGAAGCTTGAGGAAGAGATTCCTGCAGATGTTCGTGTCCTTACCAAAGAGGACATTGTCGCAGCTCTTCAGTACCTTCTTGCAGTGCATGCAGGTGATGAGTCTAAGCACCTTGATGACATTGACCACTTTGGCAACCGCCGCGTCCGTACCGTTGGCGAGCTGGTCCAGAATCAGTTCCGCATTGGTATGAGCCGCATGGAGCGCGTTGTTCGTGAGCGCATGGCATCTCAGGACGCAGACGACATCACTCCACAGTCTTTGATTAACATCCGTCCAATTGTTGCTGCAATCAAGGAGTTCTTCGGTTCTTCTCAGCTTTCGCAGTTCATGGACCAGGCAAACCCACTTGCTGGTTTGACCCACAAGCGTCGTCTTTCTGCTCTGGGACCTGGCGGTCTTGCAGGACACAAGTCCGGCTCCAGCCGTCGTACCAACGTTCCTACCGCAGTCCGCGACGTTCATAACTCGCACTACTCCCGTATGTGCCCAATCGAGACTCCTGAGGGACCAAACATTGGTCTTATCGGCTCCTTGGCACTGTACGCTCACGTAAATGAGTACGGCTTTATCGAGGCTCCTTATCGTAAGGTCACAGGCGGTGTTGTCTCTGACGACATTGTCTGGATGACTGCAGACGAGGAGGAGAATCACATTATTGCTCCTGCTAACACCCCAATTGACCCTAAGTCTAAGAAGTTTGTTGAGGTTGACGCAGACGGCAAGATTGTTGATGCAGACCGCGTTATCGCACGTACCCGCGACTTCGACGGTTCCTTCGGTGCACCTGCACAGGTTCCTGTTGAGGACGTTGACTACATGGACGTTTCTCCACGTCAGCTTCTCTCCGTCGCAGCTAACCTCATTCCATTCCTTGAGCACGACGACGCAAAGCGTACCCTCATGGGTGCAAACATGCAGCGTCAGGCAGTGCCTCTGATTCAGTCCCACGCTCCATTTGTTGGAACTGGTATGGAGGGCCGCGCAGCTCAGGACTCTGGTGAGCTTATTTGCGCAGAGTTTGCCGGCGAGGTCACCGAGGTTGATGCAGCTCACGTTGTCATCTACTCCGATGAGCACGGTTCTCAGCGCTACGATCTTCCTAAGTACGAGCGCTCCAACCAGTCCACTTGCATCAACCACCGTCCAATCGTCACTGTTGGACAGCAGGTTGAGAAAGGCCAGCCAATCGCAGACGGTCCATCTGTTGACCACTCTGAGCTGGCACTTGGTGCAAACCTTACCGTTGCTTACATGCCATGGGAAGGCTACAACTACGAGGACGGTATTATCGTCTCCGAGCGCGTTGTTCAGGAAGACCTTCTGACCTCCGTTAACATTTCCCGCCACGAGATTGATGCTCGTGACACCAAACTTGGTGCTGAGGAGATTACCCGCGAGATTCCAAACCTTGGTGAGGACATGCTCGCAAACCTCGACGATGACGGTATCATCCGCATCGGCGCTGAGGTTGGCCCTGGCGATATTCTGGTTGGTAAGGTCACTCCTAAGGGTGAGACTGCTCTGACCGCAGAAGAGCGCCTGCTTCGCGCAATCTTTGGTGCTAAGGCACACGATGTTCGTGATACTTCCCTTAAGATGCCACACGGCTCCTATGGCCGCGTTGTTGACGTTGTCCGCTTCAGCCGTGAGGCTGGAGACGACCTGCCTCCAGGAGTAAACGACCTGGTCCGCGTCTTTGTTGCTCAGCGCAGAAAGATCCAGCAGGGCGATAAGATCGCTGGTCGTCACGGTAACAAGGGCGTTATTTGTAAGGTTCTCCCTGTTGAGGACATGCCTTACATGGCAGACGGTACCCCAGTAGACGTTATTCTCGACCCACTGGGCGTTCCTTCCCGTATGAACGTTGGTCAGCTGCTTGAGTGCCACCTTGGTTGGGGCGCTGCACACGGTTGGGATGACGATGACGCAGATTCTAAGCGTTACGTTGAGGGTCCAATTCCTGTTGCAACACCACTCTTTGACGGTGCTACTGATGAGTCCGTTGCAGAGATTGTTCGCCGCACCAACATCAACATGATCAACAAGGCTCTCAAGGAGTACGGCGAGGACATGCGTGAGGAGTTTGTTCCACAGCTCAACGAGCGTGGTAAGACTACCCTCTACGATGGTCGTACCGGCGAGGCATTCAAGAGCCCAATTACCGTTGGTGTTTCTTACATTCTGAAGCTCGGCCACATGGTTGACGATAAGATCCACGCACGTTCAACTGGTCCTTACTCTCTTGTTACCCAGCAGCCTCTGGGTGGTAAGGCACAGTTCGGCGGTCAGCGCTTTGGTGAGATGGAGGTTTGGGCACTGTATGCATACGGTGCTGCTAACGTCCTCCAGGAGATCCTCACCGTTAAGTCTGACGATACCAACGGCCGTGTTAAGACCTATGAGTCCATTGTTAAGGGCGAGAACATTCCTACTGCAGGAATTCCTGAGTCCTTCAAGGTTCTGGTCAAAGAGATTCGCTCCCTGGCACTTGACATTGAGCCAATCTCCTATCGTAAGCGTGCAAATACCGCAAAGGTCACAGATCCTGAGGAGAAGAACGCTGTTGAGATCCTCAACGACCTTGGCTTCACTGAGGTAACCGCTTCCGACCTGTCCCAAGACGCTGAGGGTGCATCCGCACTTGTAGGCGACGCGACCACCGATAAGGAGTAGCGACTGTGGCAGATTTCGATTCCACTGAATTTGACGCTATTAAAATTTCTCTAGCGTCTGCTGATGATATCCGCGGTTGGTCCTATGGCGAGGTAAAGAAGCCTGAGACCATCAACTACCGTACCCTTAAGCCAGAAAAGGACGGCCTTTTCTGCGAGAAGATCTTTGGACCTGTAAGGGACTGGGAGTGCGCCTGCGGTAAGTACAAAGGCATTCGCTTCAAGGGCATTACCTGCGAGCGCTGCGGTGTTGAAGTAACCACCGCAAAGGTTCGTCGTGACCGCATGGGCCACATCGAGCTTGCTGCTCCTGTAAGCCACATCTGGTACTTCAAGAGCCCAACCAGCTTCCCTCTGGCACGTCTTCTTGATATCAAGAGCAAGGACCTCGAGAAAGTCCTCTACTTTGCATCTTACGTAATCACCAGTGTTGACACTGAGGCACGTGAGGCTGACGTAGACGATCTTCGTGAGGAGCTTGCAGCAGACCTCGAAGAGCTTGACGCAGAGCGTGACGATCAGATCGCACGTCTTCGCGAGCAGGGCCAGCCACAGGATGACGAGTTTGGCGATTTTGAGCCTCTATCTGAGGACGAGATTCGTGCAGGCGTCGCTGATCTTGAGGAAGAGTACGAGGAAGAGAAGACACTTCGTCGTGAGGCTTTCGAGAAGTTCATGCAGCTTGAGACCAGAGAGCTCATCTCCGATGAGGGTCTGTTCTCCGAGCTTAAGCGCTACTACGGCATCTACTTCAAGGGTGGCATGGGCGCAGAGGCAGTCCGCGACCTTCTCTCCAACATTGACCTTGAGAAAGAGGCCAAGGAGCTCCGCGCTATTATCGCCAATGAGGATGCTCAGAAGCAGAAGCGCGAGAAGGCCATTAAGCGCCTTGAGATTGTTGACGCTTTCCTTAAGGGCGGCAACGATCCAGCTAACATGATTCTTGACGTTGTACCAGTTATTCCACCTGATCTTCGTCCTATGGTTCAGCTTGATGGTGGCCGTTTTGCAGCTTCCGACTTAAACGATTTGTATCGTCGTGTTATTAACCGTAACAATCGTCTTAAGCGCCTGCTTGATCTTGAGGCACCTTCTATCATTGTTAACAACGAGAAGCGCATGCTTCAGGAGTCCGTTGACGCTCTGTTTGACAACGGTCGCCGTGGTCGTCCAGTCACTGGTCGTGGTGGACGTCCTCTGAAGTCTCTTGCTGAGGCCCTTAAGGGTAAGCAGGGTCGCTTCCGTCAGAACCTTCTGGGTAAGCGTGTTGACTACTCTGGCCGTTCCGTCATTGTTGTTGACCCACACCTGAAGCTGCACCAGTGCGGTCTTCCATCCGCTATGGCACTTGAGCTCTTCAAGCCATTTGTCATGCGTCGTTTGGTTGAGCTCCGCAAGGTTGAAAACATTAAGGGCGCAAAGCGCGCTATTGACCGTGGTACTCCAGTTGTTTGGGACGTTCTGGATGAGGTCATTCAGGACCGCCTCGTTCTTCTCAACCGCGCACCTACCCTTCACCGTCTGTCTATCCAGGCATTTGAGCCAGTCCTTATCGAGGGTAAGGCAATCCACCTGCACCCTCTGGTCTGCGCACCATTCAACGCAGACTTCGACGGCGACCAGATGTCTGTCCACGTGCCACTTTCTACTCAGGCACAGACAGAGGCTCGCATTCTGATGCTCTCCAGCAACAACCTCAGAAGCCCTGCTTCTGGTAAGGTTTTGACCGTTCCTTCTCAGGATATGGTCTTTGGTGTCTACTACCTCACTTCCGAGAAGACCGGTGAAGACGCTAAGACTCTTACCTTTGCAAGCTTTGAGGATGCTCTTCTGGCTATTGAGGCTAACCGTGACCTTGATCTTCAGGCAAAGGTTGTTGTCCGCGTAAGCTCCAAGGATGCAAACGTTGCTGATAGCGACCGTGCTATCTTCCGCGTTATGACTGGCCGCGGTCAGTATGAGGACCTGGACGTTACTGAGGGTACTAAGCGTTTTGAGACCACTGTTGGTCGCATTATCTTCAACCGTCAGTGCCTGCCAGAGGATTACCCATACATCAACTACAAGATGGTTAAGTCCGACATTGGTGTTCTGGTCAACGATTGCTGCGACCGTTACCCAATGGCTGATGTTGAGCCAATTCTGGACAACATCAAGAAGACTGGTTTCCACTACGCAACTCTTGCTGGTCTGACCGTTTCTGTTTGGGACGCTGTTATTCCTCCACACAAGCCACAGCTGCTTCAGGAGGCACAGGACCGCGTCGACCAGATCAACGAGTACTACGAGGACGGCTTCCTTTCCGAGCGAGAGCGTCACGTTGAGGTTGTTAACGCATGGACCGAGTGCACCGATCTTCTCGGCTCTGAGATGCTTACAGGCTTTGCAGAGAACAACCCAATTTACATGATGGCTGACTCTGGAGCTCGTGGTTCTAAGACACAGCTTCGCCAGCTTGCTGGTATGCGAGGCCTGATGGCGGATATGTCCGGTGAAACCATCGACCTTCCAATTAAGGCAAACTTCCGCGAGGGTCTTGAGCCTCTCGAGTACTTCATTTCTACCTACGGTGCTCGTAAGGGTCTGGTAGATACCGCATCTCACACCTCCGACTCTGGTTACCTGACTCGTCGACTCGTCGACGTTGCACAGGACGTCATTGTCCGCGAGGAGGACTGCGGCACTGATGAGGCAGTTACCTATCCTCTGATTAAGCCTGGTCAGACTTCTGTTGATACTGACCTGATTGGTCGCTGCACCCTTGAGGATGTCTGCGATCCAAACACTGGCGAGGTTCTTATCCCTGCTGGTGGCTATGTTGAGTCCAAGCAGGATCTTGAGCGTCTTGTTGAGCACGGCCTTGCTAAGGTTCAGCTCCGCGCGCTTCTGACCTGTAAGTCTAAGTACGGCGTCTGTCAGAAGTGCTACGGCTGGGATCTTTCCACCCGTCGTCCTGTCAACATTGGTACTGCAGTTGGTATTATCGCAGCTCAGTCCATTGGTGAGCCTGGTACTCAGTTGACCATGCGTACCATTCACTCCGGTGGTGTTGCAGGCGCAGACGATATTACGCAGGGTCTTCCTACCGTTGCTCGTATGTTCGACGTCGTCGGCAACGTCAACGAGAAGATTCTTGGCCGCGAGGCTGACCTGGCTCCTGTTTCTGGTGTTCTTCACATTACTCCAGAGACTACCGAGTACCTGCTGCGTATTGTTGATGCAGACGATGCTTCCCGTGTCATCGAGGAGTGGCGTGTTCCTGCATCTGTCCGCTTCATGCCTGGCATTGAGGATGGCGTTGTTGTCCGTGCTGGTGACCAGATTACCCGCGGCTTCGTCAACTTCCGTATGCTCCGTCGACTCACTGACATTGAGTCCACTATGCACACCTTCGTTGAGTCCGTTAAGGACGTCTATACCTCCCAGGGTGTAGAACTCAACGATAAGCACATCGAGGTTATCGCACGTCAGATGCTTCGTCGTGTTCAGGTTACCAACCCAGGTGACTCTTCGTACCTGCTTGGTCAGTATGTGGACCGCTATGTCTTCG
The DNA here is from genome assembly GCA_015259045.1 of Atopobium sp. Taxonomy (GTDB): domain Bacteria; phylum Actinomycetota; class Coriobacteriia; order Coriobacteriales; family Atopobiaceae; genus Lancefieldella. The sequence continues at coordinate 9,439 of JABZHD010000025.1, forward strand.
CAGAGACTGTCCAGAACATTGCCCTTGCTGGTGGTACTCCACCAGAGGCAGAGCCAGCAATCCTTGGTACTCTGAAGGTTGCAAGCTCTATCGATTCTTGGCTCTCCAGCGCATCGTTCATCCGTACTGCAGGCGTTCTTACCTCTGCAGCTATCGAGGGCGACGTTGACCACCTGCTTGACCTCAAGTCCAACGTTATTGTTGGTAAGCAGATTCCTGCAGGTACTGGTCTCTCCGCATACAACGATGTTGAGCTTACCTACCACGGCACCAAGATTGATGGCCCAACCTCTTCTCTTGCTAAGTCTCTTCCAGACTGGGCACCAGCAGAGCTTAAGGACATCGAGGAGCAGCTTCCTAAGCAGCTTGACTGGGTCAACGAGGATTACAACGGTGGCGTTTATTCCAAGAATGGCCGCACGCTTTCAAGCGAGGACGCAAAGCTGTATCTCTTCGATGATCTTGGCGTGTCACAGCGTTGGACTAACAAGTTCAGCGAGGTTGGCATTGAGACCGTAGGCGATCTTATCGGTAAGACCGAGGAAGACCTGCTTCGCATCGATGGTATTGGTGCAAAGGCAATCGAGGAGCTCCGCGATGGCCTTGAGGCTCGTAACCTCCTCTACATCCTTGAGCCAGAAGAGGATGAGGCAGATTCTGAGGATCTTTCTCAGCTGCTCAACATGGTCTTCTCGCCAGAAGGCGATGGCGGCTTGATGCTGGGCTCTGCAGCTCCATCCACGCACTCTGAATACACTGAGACACTCATCGGTTCTTCTTCCGACGAGGTTAGCCCTGATGTAATTAACGAGGACCTTGGTTCTCTGGATGACCTTCTCAATCAGGTTGTCCGCATGGACGCTGAGGCAGACGGCGAAGACGAGTAAATAATCTCGCCTGATACATCAAACTTTTTCGGAGATTGACTCCGATACAGAAGAGGACTTCAGCCGTTAGCTGGAGTCCTCTTTTAGTTACGCTTACAGAAGCGAGTATCGGTATATACTAATCTTTTATGAATTACGTTTGGTAAGTCATTTATTTTGCGGCTCTTAAAGGATAGGAATAGCAAATGGATAGTCACTCCCACGATTCTGAACAGTGCGAGCACACTCATTCTACGTGCGATTATGTTTCTGATCAGAAGCTGAATGAATACCTGGTAAACGATGACATCATCTACGATGCAACCCAGATTTTTGATGCACTGTCTGATTTCACTCGATTCCAGATTTTGGGTGCTCTAGTAAATGGCGAGAAAAGCGTAACAGAGCTGCAGGAAATGCTTTCGGTATCTCAGTCAGCAACCTCTCACCAGTTGCGTCTTTTGCGCGACCGCGGTCTTGTCAATGCAAAAAGAGATGGCAGAAAAGTTATCTATTCACTTGCAGATGAGCACGTCACAACGCTAATCCGCGTTGGCCTTGCACACGCCGCACACCTTTTAGGTCATTAACATACGTATCGGAACTGTGGAGAGAACTT
>JABZHD010000260.1 GCA_015259045.1 Atopobium sp.
CCAATCTGCTCGCCGGTCTTCTCGTCACGGCCGCCATTGATTGCGTAAAGCAGGCATTTAGCAAGGTTTGCACGAGCGCCGAAGAACTGCATCTCTTTACCAACGCGCATGGAGCTGACGCAGCAAGCAATTGCGTAGTCATCGCCATGATAGACGCGCATAAGATCGTCATTCTCGTACTGGATAGAGCTGGTAGTAATAGAAATCTTTGCGCAATAGCGTTTGAAGCCCTCTGGAAGCTTGGTAGACCACAGAACAGTCAGGTTAGGCTCTGGACTGGTACCCATGTTCTCAAGGGTGTGAAGCCAGCGGAAGGAGGACTTGGTAACCATAGAGCGGCCATCAACACCAATACCACCAATGGATTCAGTGACCCACTGAGGGTCTCCGGAGAAGAGCTCGTTGTACTCAGGAGTACGAGCAAACTTGACCATGCGAAGCTTCATAACCAGGTGGTCAACAATCTCCTGAATCTCTGACTCAGTGAAGGTACCACGAGCAAGATCGCGCTCTGCATAGATGTCCAAGAAGGTGGTGTTGCGACCAATGGACATCGCAGCGCCATTCTGCTCTTTTACAGCTGCGAGGTAGCCCAAATAGAGCCACTGAACAGCCTCTTTGAAGTTCTCTGCAGGACGGCTCAAATCAAAACCATAAATCTCGCCAAGCTGCTTAAGCTCCTTGAGAGCACGAATCTGCTCGGAGAGCTCCTCGCGATGACGAATGGTCTTCTCGTCCATGATGGAGCTGGTACCGTTTTTCTGATTTGTCTTATCAGTGATAAGAGCGTCAACACCATAGAGAGCAACACGACGATAATCGCCGATGATGCGGCCACGGCCATATGCGTCAGGCAGACCGGTAATGATATGGGAGTGACGGCATTTGCGCATGTCCTCGGTGTAGACATCAAAAACACCAGCGTTGTGAGTCTTGCGACGATAGGTGTAG
>JABZHD010000261.1 GCA_015259045.1 Atopobium sp.
AATAGCCTCTGTTGAAACAGCGCTTGCAGCAGGGCTTTGTATTGTTGTGCTTATACGACTACTTGCGTATGTGCGTGATCAGACTTTAGGGCGATAGATGCGAGTAGCTTGAGATGACGTTTTTCATTTTGTTTGTTTAGAGTTTCGTGACGGAGCGCGCAACGCGGATGCGGGCGCGGATGTCCGCAGCCCAGGAGTAGCCGCCCTTCTCGGCGATCTCTTGCTTCTCGCTATCCGGTCAATTTCTGCGCCGAGGAGTTGAGCGCTCGTGTCGAAGACGAGCTCTTAATGGGAGGGCATGGCCGGACCCCGATTCTGCCAAGGCAGATCTGCTGTAGATACAGATCATACAATGGAAAATGATGCGATGACGGAAGCGGTTTGGACTGTGCTTTCCTCTACGCTTGCAGCTTTGTCTGTTATGTATTATTGTGAGTAATACATACGATACAGGCATCATTGGAGGCTCACACCATGCTCCTGCAGCTGGACTTCTCAACCACAACACCCATCTACCAGCAGATCCGCGATCAGATCGTGCGGGGCATCGCCGAAGGCGAGCTTGCGCCTGGCGAGCGCCTGCCGACCGTGCGGGCGCTCGCATCGGAGTGCGGCGTCAACGCCATGACGGTGAGCAAGGCCTATCAGCTTCTCAAGCAGGAGGGACACGTGCTCGGCGACCGGAGGGGTGGCACCTTCGTGTGCGAGCCCGATGGCAGCTCGGACCCCGATTCCGGCATCATGGACGCGCTGCGGATGCGCCTGGCTGAGCTGGTGGCCGGTGGGATGTCAGGCAAAGAGGTTCTCGCGCTCTGCGAGCACCTGCTGGATGAGATTGCGTATCGCTAGAAGTAAGGAAGTTTATGATGAGCACTGCGACTATCCTATGGCTCTCCTGCAGCTGGACTCCACTCCTCATATGGTGGACGCTCAGGAAC
>JABZHD010000262.1 GCA_015259045.1 Atopobium sp.
GGTCCTGTTGGTTCACCTAAAGCAGCTGATATTGTCATTGCGCATATGAAAACTGCCAAGTCACCTATGGAATGCAAAAAAGCTTTTGGTTCAAAAGCTTCTGCATTGTTGCAGGTATTTGAGGAGTCACAGCTTCCTTATTTGACGTCTATGAGCGGAAAGCTGTGCTCAACGCGCATTTTGACCGAGATTAAGCATGAGCCAGAGACTGATGGCGAGTGCAATTTTGTTGGCTACTGTTTTGAGATTGCAAAACATGTTACGTACGCCCCAGAAGCAATTTTTGTTGATGTACCAGTGGAATCTTCTGAGGAAGAAAAAACTATTGCTGCTTCTATGGACAAGCTTACTCAGGAGCGTCAGGCGCTCATGGCCCTTGCCAAACATCTTGGCTTTGCAAACTCTAAAAAAGTTCAAAAGTTGATTAGCCGCTACCTGATTAGCAAACTTCTTAAGAATATGTATCCTGTATTCAGCGAAGAATCCCAGCTCAGCCATGAGGAAAAAGAAAACTTTATTGTTAAGATTCTTTCTAATCCTGTAGCGCACCTTATTGTCACTGAAGCAACTTCTCCGCGACTGGTAGCTCATGCCTTGCTTGGTGCTATTTTGTCTACTACAACACGAGCTCGTTATGCCTATGTACGCAGAGCCGTATGGTATGCACGTTTTATGCGCATTCCACTTGCATAAGCTTCAGCGACACAGAAGTAGCATCAAAATTTAAGTGCGTGATTCTAGAGCAGCCTGGCGATTTGTGTTTAGAGCCAGTCTTTAGAGCCAGTCTTTAGGGCCAGTCTTTAGGGCCAGTCTTTAGGGCCAGTCTTTAGGGCCAGTCTTAACGCCTGTCCATGAGCGATTTAAACGTCTGTGCTATGCCGTCATTTTTGACACGGAAAAATCCCTCTTTGGCTAGATATGCATAG
>JABZHD010000263.1 GCA_015259045.1 Atopobium sp.
GTGTTAATACTTTGTCCTGTTTCATCGCGGGTAATTCTTACGGGAGAGCTTGATCTTGTTTCAACACCCGTAAGAACTGCATCGGGATGAGCAAAGCCATGAAGCTTTTTGTCCATGACCGGAAGGGCTTCTCGCAAGGTTTGTAAGACGTAGGGTGGAAGACAGTCTTCAAGCGAGGTCCAGGTAACACCACGTGGGTAGGTTGGTTTTACCGAACGAGGTCCAGTAGATGCTTTCTTGTTGAGGAAGTCGCCTACAAGCTGAGCAGGGGCAACATAGGCTCCGCCGCCCGCTTTAAAGGCCGCTTGCTCGCAGCTGTGTTGCAGTTGAATTCCAGCAAGTACGTCATCTCCTGGAAGATCGTCTGGATAGACGTTAGCCAAGAGACCAGAGTTAGCGTTTTGCCCTGCGCGATCAGACAGGCTCATGCCATTTGTGACTACGCCGCCCTTCTCGCTAGCTGCAGAAACAACATAGCCGCCGGGACACATACAGAACGAGAAGGCACTCCTACCAGAGGGAAGGTGAACAGAAAGCTTGTAGGGTGCCGCTCCTAGTACGGGGTTGGTTGCTTCAGGGCCATAGAGTGATTTGTTGATTTGAGACTGAAGATGCTCAATTCGCACACCCATGGCAAAAGTTTTTCTCTCCATAGAGATGCGTTTGTCTTTGAGCATGACATACGTGTCTCTACTTGAGTGTCCAGTTGCAAGAATTACCGTGCGAGTCTGTATGGTTTCAGTTTGAATTGAACCGTCTGAGGTGGTTTTTTCAACCTGAATTGCAGAAAGAGAGCCGTCTGAGGCTCGCTCTAGGGAGGTGAGCTTTGTCCTAAACGCAACGGTTCCGCCAGCGTCTTCAATCATTTTGACAATGTTGGTCACAACGGCAGGAAGAACATCGCTTCCTACGTGGGGT
>JABZHD010000264.1 GCA_015259045.1 Atopobium sp.
TTTATGCATTACCAAATATCTCCATATACGCAATCTACCTCTGATTTTTCAGTTTGGAGGCACGCATGTTTATCACAAAATCCTCAAAACCTAAGAAAGAAACAGCCGCACGAAGACAAGCCCCTTCTTCTGTCTGTCACTTTTGGTTTATCCCTCTGTTGATTGGCGCTCTTCTCCTTAGTCATTTTTTCCTCAAGCCTGCTCATAGGCTTGCTTTTGCACAAGAGCCCTCATTTACCGTTGCACAAAGAGAAGATTTTCCTGGTGGACAGCAAATTCCCATGTGGACTGCTAGTGACGGTACCTATCTCTACTGTGGAGACGAATTTAACCACTATGGTGCGTGGCCAGGAGCAACGGGAAGTGTGGTTGACCCGCAGTCTTATACAAAGCTCACCTCAGCCAATGGCACTCGCGGTGGAACGTATACAAATGAACAGCTTCGAGCTATTGATTACATCATTTATCACGGAGCTACCTCATCCCAAGAAAAGGACGTGTATGGATATACGGGATGGAAGGCACGAGCCATCACGCAGTTTACACTGTGGGCTGTTATGCGTGGTGAAGCCCATGCACTTGCGGTAAGTGTTCCTCAGGCAGAGCTTCATCAGCCTATTGAGCAGTTCTATTCCGATGCTACGAACTATGCTCAAAACAATGGCAGCGGTCCGGAAAGTGGAGTTGCAAAACTCTTTGTGCCTACAGGTGACAAACAAGTTCTGTTTTTCTTTGGACAGCAATCTGGTTCACTCAAAGTTACCAAAGGCTCATTATTACCCGATGTCACTTCAAATAACGAGCAATACACCCTAGAAGGCGCTGTTTACGGAGTATATTCCGATAAGGGTTGCACCAATCTTCTTGGCAGTCTCACCCTTGATAAATC
>JABZHD010000265.1 GCA_015259045.1 Atopobium sp.
GTTGCAAGGCCTTCTGAAAGCGCCGCATCAACCAAATGCTGACCCGGGTCAGAGATGCCTGGCATACCCGCATCTGACACAAACGCAACACGCTGACCAGCGCGAAGCCTCTCAAGTGTTGGCTCAATTTGCGACTCAATAATATTTTGATCACAGCGCTGCAGTGGTACGTGAATGTCAAATGCCGAGAGGAGCTTTGAGGTCACGCGCGTGTCCTCACATAAAATGACATCCGCTGCTGCAAGCGTTTCTTTAACGCGCGGTGACGCGTCCGAAAGGTTACCAATAGGCGTGCCCACAATAGACAGTTTACCTGCTAAAAGAGTAGATTCTGTCATTACTCGAGCATTCCCCTCTCAAACGTTGCAAGCGCAACGCGTGCGTCCCATGCAGCCAAAAATGCAGAGGTCTTCCAAGTCTGGAAGAACCACGCAGGACACGTATTGTACACTTTGAGCTGGCCTGAAGTATAAATGCGCTCAAGTGCAATTCTTCCTTCTGCCGTCATAGCACCGTCGATGCTTGGCAGTGACGCCGACCACTTGCCCACCATGACCGGCAGACCACCTGAAGCAGACGTCTTCAAATACGCTTCGTTTTTATCAATGAGCTGCTGCACACCACGAGGACCTGAGCAATCAATTCCCTCACAAGGCTTATCAAGGTGAGCGTCAAGCCAAACGTTTTGATAAGCCTGCTGGCTCATAAAGCGTCTAAATCCCTGAGGCCATCCACCATCTGGAAGAATGACCACAGGCTCTTCTCCTGCCACAGATCTAATAGCCTCATACGCACGGCGATAATAGTTTCTGAGCGAGTGGCCAGGGATTCCATCAGTGAGCTTAAAACCTTTGCGCACACGAGGCTTAACTTCATCAG
>JABZHD010000266.1 GCA_015259045.1 Atopobium sp.
ATCTAAGCTCACACAAGATGTCGCCTCACTTTAGGCAGCAGATTGCGGACGCTCGCAAATACGCCGACGACGTGGCAGAAAACGCCCTGCGTATTGAGTTGGACCAGATTTCGCGCCTGCAGTTTGAGAGTGTCATCGACCGCGAGGTTGCCTCTCACCTGCGCGAAAACGTCTACTACCTGCAAATGACGTTGAGTGAGTAGCATGAGCGCTACACCAGATACGCACCCCATCGCCGCAGCCTCCCGTCCCGTTGCGGCTGCAACGCCGCGCTTCGCCAACCCCGTGGCGAGAAAAACAATCATCTCCGGACTTTTCATCCACACGCAGATGTCCTCTGTAGCAGGAGCTCCTATTGCCTACCTCTTGGGTGACGTGGTCGACAACTCCCCCGTTCAGGTACCTGAGGGCGTCAGCCTAGTGAACGTTGGTGTTGACCTGTGGGAAGAGAACTTCTCGCCCTGGTGCGCCCCGCGCGTTTTTGCCAAGGGACCCAACTTTGGCGACGGCGCCCAGAAAACGCTCGATACCCTTATCAACCAGGTCATCCCCTGGACGGAGTCGGATCTTACTGAGCCACCGGCATATAGGGTGCTTGTGGGATATTCGCTCGCGGGTCTGTTCAGCCTCTGGGCCGGCGTTTCGCAGCAGGTCGCACGCGGCTACCAGCCCGACGACGCCCCGTCGCAGCCCGGCGCGCCGCACGTCGACGCCCCCGTCGCTACCTTCCAGCGCATTGGAGCTGTCTCCGGATCGTTTTGGTTCCCAGGGCTTTTGGACTACGTAGATCAGCAGCTCAGCGGAGGAGCGGTCGGCCTCACACACGCCTATCTTTCTCTGGGTGACCGAGAAGCACGGACCCCCAATC
>JABZHD010000267.1 GCA_015259045.1 Atopobium sp.
CCTCAACATTGCCGATAAAGACATCATTGATGCGTACGATGTTGATAAACTCGCAGATGATCGCATTGTTGTTCTGTGCACCGGTTCCCAGGGAGAGCCTCTGAGTGCTTTGGCACGCATGGCAAACGGAGAGCACAAGTCGCTTTCCATTCGTCCTCAGGACACCGTAATCATCTCTGCAACTCCTGTTCCAGGTAACGAGAAGAGCGTTCAGTCCATCATCAACGCGCTCTCTAAGATTGGTTGCGAGATTTACGACAAGTCAAAGGCACTTGTCCACGTTTCTGGCCATGGTAGCCAGGAAGAGCTCAAGCTTATGCTTGGTATGGCTCGTCCAAAGAATTTCATGCCTGTTCACGGTGAGGCTGTTCACCTGCGTGCACATGCAGAGCTTGCTCAGCAGATGGGCGTTCCTGCTAATCGCATTTTCATTCTTGACAACGGCGACACGCTTGAGATGAGAAACGGCAAGGTTACTCGTGGTAAGACGGTTGAGTCTGGCGTAGTGTACGTTGATGGCCTCTCTGTCACCGACGCTAACCCTGTTGTTCTTCGTGACCGTCAGCGCCTTTCTCAGGACGGCATTGTTACCGCTGTGGTAACCCTTGTTGGTCGCAATCTTAAGCCAGGTGTTGTTGAGATTTCTGGCCGTGGTGTTTCATTTGCCGACGATGATGAGCTTATGAATGACGCACAGAATCTTGTGAGAAATTCAATCGAGAAGGCCTCTAAGTCTGAAGGCGCAAACATTGAAGCAATGAGAAAGAGCGTTCGTAATGCCCTTTCTAACTTCCTTTGGAGCAAAACTCGTACTCGACCAATGGTTATTC
>JABZHD010000268.1 GCA_015259045.1 Atopobium sp.
GACTCAACAACCTTATTATGTTTTATGACGCTAATAACATTCAGCTTTCTACTGAGTGTGGAGCCGTCATGGACGAAGACACCGGCATGAAATACCGTGCTTGGGGATGGAACGTACTGGAGATTGATGGTAATAACGCAGACGCTATCCGTGAAGCATTGGTAGCTGCTAATAAGGAGGAAGACCGCCCTACGCTCATTATCGGTAGGACTGTTATGGCGAAGGGAGCACTGCAAGCAGACGGCAGTAACTACGAGAACAGTATTAAGACACATGGTGCACCATTGGGTGGTGACGCCTACATAAATACAGTAAAGAACCTTGGTGGTGACTTAGAGGACCCATTCAAGATATTCCCAGAGGTACAGAAGCTCTATGACGACCGTGCCGCAGAACTCAGAAAGATTGTTGCTGAGCGTCATGCAGCCGAAGAGCTATGGGCAAAAGAGAACCCTAAGAAGGCAGAACAGATGCACGAGTGGTTCTCTAATAAGGCTCCAAAGATTGATTGGAGTGGACTTGTACAAAAGCGTGACATCCCTACCCGCAATGGCTCAGCAGCTTGTCTCGGTGTCATTGCAGAGCAGGTTCCTAACATGATCGTATCATCTGCCGACCTAAGCAACTCTGATAAGACTGATGGTTTCCTAAATAAGACACACGCATTCACACGTGATGACTTCAGTGGAGCCTTCTTCCAAGCAGGCGTTAGTGAGTTGGCAATGGCCTGTATGTGTAGCGGTATGATGCTACATGGTGGGGTTATCACCGCAATGGGAACATTCTTTGTCTTCTCCGAC
>JABZHD010000269.1 GCA_015259045.1 Atopobium sp.
CGCTAGACGAGCCTGTGGCCTGCCCAGCTGATCTCTCTCAACAGAAACATCCTGAAAAGCAATACCAGACGAGAAACCCGTTCCTAAGGCTTTGAGCACGGCTTCTCTTGCTGCAAAGCGGGCAGCATAGTGCTCCGCAGGGCGAGCAGTGCGCTCACAATACGCACGCTCGGCATCGGTGAACATACGGCGAATAAAGTGAGGGCGCCTCTCAATTGCCTGCTGCATGCGGGCAATCTCAAGCATATCTACACCTATTCCTGCCAGTGCCATCGTATCCCCTGGATCTATCTGCGCTTAAGCGCTGAGCCTATACTCCTCAAGTGCATCAAGCACAATCTGGTTTGCCTGCTGGCAGAGCTCATCGGTTGGAGCTTCTGCAAGCACGCGCACCAGAGGCTCTGTTCCGGAAGCGCGGACCAACACGCGACCATTGCCCTCAAGGAACTTCTCGGCAGCTGCAACTGCGTCGTTGACCTTAGGAGACTGCATAGCAGCCTCTTTATCGGTAACGCGAACGTTAACCAACTGCTGTGGATATAGTGTAACGGGACGAGTCAGCTCAGAGAGTTTCTCGCGCTCTGCTCGTAAGACCTCCATAATACGGAGGCTGGTCAGGATGCCGTCGCCAGTCTTGGCAAGGTCACCAAAGATGATGTGACCGCTCTGCTCGCCACCCAGGCTGTACTCGTTCTCGTTCATGCAAGCGTAGACGTACTTATCGCCCACGTTGGTCTTCTCGTAAGAAAGGCCAGCGTCGTCAAATGCTTTGAACAGGCCAAAGTTACTCATAATGG
>JABZHD010000026.1 GCA_015259045.1 Atopobium sp.
TCTTTGGCCGAAGCAAGAGCATGTTCAACAAGACCCTCATCTGCTGTAAACGAGAAGACCGGAAGGCCTGGAATTTGACCAGCAGCAAAATTGAGAGGACCAACGTTCATATCGTGTTGAACTAAATCTGAAGAGATGACAATATCCCCTACCTGCAGCTCGGAGTTTAAAAGCCCTGCAATACCGGTATTAATAACGTGTGTTACTGCAAACGTATCAATCAGAATCTGCGTGCATGCCGCCGCATTGACCTTGCCAATTCCCGACTGTACAACAACTACAGGAACTTCTCCCAAAAGACCTTCAACAAATTGCATACGAGCCTGCTCATAGGTGTGCTCAATGGTCATCTGCTCTTTTAGCAGCGCAACCTCTGGCTCCATGGCTCCAATAATTCCAATTTTCATATTAGGCTCCTACTCCTGCAAGCCAACTGGAACCAGCCAGGGCTCTTACAATTTTGTCTCGTACACTCATCTCATTTGCGTCATCTTTAATATGTGCGTGAATAATAACGGTAATGCCAGCATCAGCTATGCTTGCAGCTTCAACCTCAATAGGAAATGTTCTATCAAGCTGGGACGAAACGGTTTCTTGGATTGTCTCAATGATTTCTTGAGTTACTGCCTCTAAATCTGCTGATGGTTTAAGCACAATAGTTACAGGAACCTCGGTTACGTCCCACCTTGTGCGATGCACCAGTGCGGTTTTATTGAGCACCGAGTTAGGGATGATGTCCACTTTACCGCCACGGTCACGCACAATGGTGGAACGCCAATTCATATCAATGACCTCGCCAGAAATGTTTCCAATGCTTACCTGGTCTCCTGGCTTAACCACGCCTCCCAGCATAAGGCCTAAGCCGCCTACCAGGTTGGAAATAGTGTCCTGGAGACCAAAAGACAAGGCGATGGAGGTAACTCCCAAAGCAGTCACAAACGCCGTTGGCTGAATGCCAAAAACAGGCTGCAATACCGCGAGAATAGCAAACGCCCAGATGATTCCTCGGATTATGTTGACAAAGATAGATGCCGACGGCAGTTTAGATGAATCCAAAGCCTTTCTTGAGAGCTTTATTGCAAAATGCTCAATCAAAAACGCAATGAAGAATACAACTACAAAGGTAACTACCCTAAAAATAAAATCTTGTGGAGTGAGGCCCAAAATTAAGCCGTCATGCATCAACACCATGGCTATCCCTCAATTTTGACTATCGGAGCAAAGCCCTTCATGAGCTTCTTTGTCTTATTAGTGCGTGTAAACTTGACCTCAATCGTATCGCCCTGAACTGCTAAAACAACGCCTGGACCAAAGGTCTTGTGAGACACCTGATCTCCCACAGCAAAGCTTGCAGAAGCGCGCACTGGGTCCTTTTGAATAGGAGCTGGACGTGGGGCCGAGGCACCGCCGGTAGAGCGCGTGCGAGAACCAAAAACGTTTCCACCGTAGACCTCGGAGCCGCGACCAGAACCAAAGGTTCCATGACGGTCTCCTCGCTTTGCCCAACCAACTCCAGAAAAACCTGCAGAACCAACACCAATAGCTTTTACATGCTCTTGAGGAATCTCTCCCACAAAACGCGATACAGGATTTGCCTGAACAGAGCCGTAAGTCCTTCTGGTAGATGCGTATGTTAAATACAGACGCTTGCGCGCACGCGTAATAGCAACATAGGCAAGTCTGCGCTCTTCTTCTAACTGAGCTGCTTCTGCCTCATAATTTGCATGAGGGAAGATTCCCTCCTCCATACCAGCAACAAAAACTGCAGGAAATTCCAGACCCTTTGCAGCGTGAATGGTCATGAGCGTTACTGCAGAGGTAGAACCATCCAAGCTATCCAGGTCAGAGCGAAGCGCCAGCCATTCCATAAAGGCCGGCAGCTTCTCTGCCGCAACTTGCGGATGCAAACTCTCCTCCTGAGGCGCAGGAGCCGTCTCTACAGCAGCACCAGCGAGTACGCCAGTAGCAGCATCAAAGCCAGCCTCACTCAGCGAAGCTGCATCTTGCGCATCAAGCGCTCCAGCTTCTCTGAGCTGCTGCAGGCTCTCAAGCGTTTCTTCAACGTCGTCGTGAGACTCATCAAACTCTGCTGCAACCCCAAAGAACTCTCGAATGTTCTCGATACGTCCGTCAGCCTCAATGGTATGCTCAGCTTCAAGTGCACGAATAAGACCTGAGCGGTCAATAATTGCCTCAACTACCTCATCAAGCTCACCGTCAATATGACGGCCGTGCTCAATAGCAGACGTGAACTCTACCAGCGCATTTCTTACCTTTGCGGTAAAAATGCCCTCTTCCATCACGCATGCTTCACATGCCGAGAAGAACGACAAGCCGTTATGTAGTGCGTATGTCTGAATCTTCTGAATACTGGTTGCACCAATACCGCGACGAGGCGTGTTAATAACACGCAGCGCAGCCATGTCATCATCGGGATTGACGACAACTTTGAGGTACGCCATGACATCTCTGATTTCTGCGCGATCAAAGAATCGAGTGCCGCCAACAATCTTGTAAGGAACACCAGCTCTAAGCAACATATCTTCGAGAATACGAGACTGGGCGTTGGTGCGATAAAATACGGCTATATTGTCGTACGATGTACCCTTATCGTGCAGTTTTTCTATCTCAGAGCCAATCCATGCGCCCTCATCACGCTCATCAGATGCCTGATACACCTGGATCTTCTCGCCATCTCCTTCATCCGTGAAGAGGCGCTTTGGTTTGCGGTGAGAGTTGTGCGCAACAACAGCGTTAGCAGCAGCCAAAATATGGCCCGTTGAGCGGTAGTTTTGCTCTAGTTTAACTACAACTGCTTCCTCATAGTCTTTCTCGAACGCCAAGATGTTTTTGATGTCCGCTCCACGCCACGAATAAATGGACTGGTCATCATCGCCAACAACCATAAGATTGCGATACTTGGATGCCAAAAGCTTGGTAATTGCGTACTGGACGCCGTTGGTATCCTGATACTCGTCAACGTTGATATAACGGAAACGCTCCTGGTACTTAGCAAGCACGTCTGGGTACTTGGAGAGCAGTTCAAACGCCTTGATGAGAAGATCATCAAAGTCCATAGCATTAGCTTTGTCCAGACGCGTCTGGAGCGCACGATACACACGAGCTACCACGTGATCCATAGGACTTGCTGCCTGTGCCTCTACATCATCAGGATACAAAAGGGCGTTTTTAGCAGCAGAAATCTTAGAACGAATGGAATTGAGCGGGAACTGACGGACATCAATATCCAAATCAGACAGAATGGTCTTTACCAGGCGTTTTGAATCGTCATCATCGTAGATAGCAAAATTGGGGCCATAGCCAAGACGCTCACCATCTTCTCTGAGCAGGCGAACGCACATAGCGTGGAACGTGCAAACCCACATACCACGAATATTGTTAGGCAGCAGCGCCTCAAGACGTTCACGCATCTCTGCTGCAGCTTTGTTTGTAAACGTAATGGCCAGAATCTGCCAAGGACGAACGCCTTCATCGGCAATCATGTGCGCAATTCTAAACGTCAGAACACGCGTCTTTCCCGAACCAGCTCCTGCAAGAACCAGCAAGGGTCCTTGAGTTGTCATAACTGCCTGGTGCTGGGCAGGATTTAAACCTTCAAGATCAATCTGCATTACGCCATCCTTGTGTCAATCATTCTTAGAGTAAAAGTGTACCCCGATAACCGGACATTAATTGCGCTCGTTTCTGTTGCCTCCACAATAAAAAACCGGCCTTCACAAGAAGACCGGTTTATCTGCATAAACGCTGCTATTGAATCCATGCTCACGTATAGCGAGAAGATCTTCTAGCCCAAACGCTTGCCTTAGTTCATGGAGTTTGCCTGACGGCTCTTTGCGCGCGCAACAACTGCCAGAGCAATCACGCCGCCTGCAACACATGCCATAACAATAGCGCTGAGTGTGTGGTTCTCATCACCAGTGTATGGAAGTGCAGGACCGCCATAGTATGGGATAGCTGCTGGATTTGGGGCGCCTGGGAAGCTTGGAGCAAGAGGACCACCAGGGGTACCTGGAGTGCTTGGGGTGCTAGGGTTTTCTGGAGTAGCAGGGTTCTCTGGGGTAACAGGAGCAACTGGCTCTGGTTCCCACTCTGCAACAAGAACAACCTTAGGAGTGGTGGTGGTAAGGGTCACCTGGTCTCCTGCCTGGTAGGTAGTACCGTCAAGCTTCCAACCCTTGAAGATGTAGCCATCACGAGTTGGGACGGTTGCAGAAACAGTCTCGTTCATTGGATCAGTAAGAGAATCAGCGGTGTTGCTATCAATACCAAAATAACCGCTCTGTGCTGCAGGTGCGCCAGTACCGCCGTTTGCGTCGTAGCTGAGCTCATACTCCTGGTTCCAAACGGCAGTCAGAGTATAAGGGCTTCTCATGTTAAAGACGGTAGTCTCAGAAACATAGCGCTTATCACCAGCTGGATTGTTGTTTGCATCTGCAGGAACAGCAGAAGCGCCAACGTAGCGGAAGTGGTTATCAACGTAAGAACGTTTCCAGAACTCAAACTTATAGCCATCGCGGACAGGCAGGTCCTCAATGATGTTGTACTCAGCAAAACCATAGGTGCGAGGGTTATTTGGAGTCTTGGACTCTGTATAAGTTGCGTTGCCGTAGATGGTACCGCCATTTGCATCGTAAATGAGCTGGTTAACTGCGGATGGCGTTGGCGTAGGTGTAGGAGTTGGGGTAGTCTCTGCTGGAATAACGTGGATGTGGTAGCCAACCCACATAAGGTGAGTGGTGTTACCGCCAACATTAGCAGGATCAGAGGAATCTCCCTGCATAGTAACAAGGAAGAATGCCGTAACAGGCTGGTTAGCAGGGGTTACCTTACGACCGGTAAACTCAAAATAGAACTGACCACCATTGTTAGTTACGGTATTGCTATTTCCGTAGAAAGCATAGGTAAAGTCATAATCAGTAGCAGGGAGCTCAGGATAAGCACCTGCGGTGACCAGCGTAGTGGTTACGCCAAAAGGAGCAAAACCAGGACGAGTGGTGGTGTAGTGGGAATACGCACCAGTGTCTCTAATGGTCTGACCAACGCGAACAACAATCTCGCCATACTGACCAGGAACAGGAGTCTGGTGGCCAGAACGCTGAGGGTTGTCTGTAAGAACCCTGGATGTATCGGCATTACCGTCAGCCGAGAAAACAGAAACCTTTACACCTGGCGTAGATGTATCAATAGAATCTGCAAATGCAAGTTTTGGAGCAGAAACTGCAAGAACTGCAACAAACGCAAGTGCAAGTGCACACGCAATTCTCTGAAGCGTCTTAATGTGGCGCATAAAACCTCCTGGAACTATTACAAGTAATTACGTACTCTTACGGCCAAAATTCAGCTGTAAGAGCATATAGGACAAGGCAATTCTTAGTAAATGAGCCCAGAGCGATTACATATATCTTTCACAGGTTTTCCACGTATTTTCCATATGTTTTGACATAAAAAAGCGCGGCGAGAAACTCACCGCGCTTGAATGCATATGTTGTAACGCTTTCAGTCAGAGAATTACTTAACAAACAGGAAGTATGCGATAACTGCAATACCCAGAATAATGCGGTACACGCCAAAAGGCTTGAAATCATGCTTGCGGACATAGCCCATAAGCGCACGGACCATAACAAGCGACACAATAAACGCCACTAAACAACCAACACCCAAAATAATTGCCTCGGGAGCAGTGAAGGTGTTGCCCTTCATAAAGTAGCGCACAAGTCTCAAAGCAGAAGCGCCGGCCATAGTAGGAATAGCCAGGAAGAACGTAAACTCAGCAGCCACTGCCCTCGAGCAACCAAGTGCTAAACCGCCCAGGATTGTTGCACCGGATCTTGAAGTACCTGGAACAATTGCAAGTACCTGGAAAACGCCAATGCCAAGTGCGGTCTTCCAGTCCAGGTTGTCAATGTCTTGTACGCGGGCCAGGTTGTCGGCAGAGGGGGCCTTAAGGGATGCCGCAGCGTCTGGGCTCATATGCTTGCCTCGAGGCGCCTCAACCTTTACTGCTGCAGCGACCTTCTCGCGATGTAGCTCAAGCACAATAAAGATGATGCCGTAGAAAATAAGGGTTGCAGCAATAACAAAAGGGCTTCCCAGATGCTCTTCGATGAAGTCGTTGAGCGGCAGACCAATTGCTGCTGCAGGAACGCAGCTAACCACTACTTTTGCCCAGAGTTTCCAGGTAGAGCGCTTCTCGTCCTTAGATTTCTTTGGCGAGAAGGGATTGAGCTTGTGGAAAAATCCCACACATACTGCAAGAATTGCGCCAAGCTGAATAACAACGAGTAACATATTCCAGAAGTCTTCAGAAACATTGAGTGGTAAGAACTGATTGAGTAGCAGCATATGGCCTGTTGATGAGATAGGTAGCCACTCAGTAATACCCTCAACCACGCCAAACAACGCTGATTTAAGCGCTTCAATCCACAAAATTGCCGACTCCACTAAAACCTCCTTGGGGACTGATTACGAACCTATTGTACGCAATCCGTTCGCCCTTTCTTTTTCTACCGTTCACGGTTTTATCTAATGACTTTACTACTTTAAAAGTGCCTTGTTTTCTGCAAAGTTGGCAATTGGAGTCAAAAACAAGTAGAATTGACACCCTCGCACGAGCGGAGAGAAGCGATTATGCGTATTTTGGAGGTTAAGTGTTATCTGACCTCGCGCTTGAAGCCAGTAATGAGTGGATAGCACAACATGCGTACTAATCGGAAGCCCCAATCGCGGAGGTCGATTTGAACAAATATATGCGTCATAGACGCTTACCTTCATGCTCTACCCTTATGACAGCACTTCTTGTAGCAGTGCTTGTTGTTAATACCTTTTTGTTTGGCGTCTCAAGAGCTCAAGCAGAGACTCTTGAAGAGCTCCAGGCCAAGGTAGAGCAGACCAATTCTGATTACGATGCCGCTAACCAGCGCGTAGCTGAGCTGCAAAAGCAGATTGCAGACAATGAGGCTCGTATTGCAGAGATTGAACAGCAACTCCCAGAGCAGCGCTTAAAAGCTGCAGAGTCTATTAGAGCTATGTATCGTATGCAGCAGGGCTCCATGGGAATTATTGATCTGCTTTTGTCGGCAGATAACTTTAATGATTTGATTGCTGTTGTTCAGTATCTTGAGATTATCCAGAACAAAAATTCAGATGCTATCAACCACCTTGTTGACCTTAGCAAAGAGCTTTCTGAGACTCAGTCATCTTTAAATGCACAGATGGCAGAAGCAGAAGAGCAGAAGAAGGCTGCTGAGGATGCTATGAATGCGGCAATCGCATCAAGAGAGCAGCTACAAGCAGAGCAGGCTGCACAGGCAGCAGCAGAAGCAGCAGCTGCAGAGGAGGCGCTGAAACAAGCCTCTACTGAGACTACTTTTACCAACGCTTCTGGTAACACCACTGAGGTCACTACCCCATCAACTCCTTCGGCTCAAAATGTTGACTGGTCAAGCGATAAGACCAACTTTGTAAGCTCTTGGGGCGCCCGAATTGACGCCTATCTTGCTGGTTCCCCTCTTGCTGGCTACGGCTCAACTTTTGCTGAGGCTGCATGGGCCTACGGCGTTGATCCGCGTTTCTCGCCTGCTATTTCTGCAGTTGAGAGTACAAAGGGTAGGTATAACTTCCTTCCCTACAACGCATGGGGTTGGGGTTCTGCTAGCTGGGGTAGCTGGGAAGAGGCTATCTGGGATCACACAGCTGGTCTTGCTGCTGGCTACGGCGGAAGGCTTTCTGTTTCTGGCGCTGCAAAGTACAACCCAGCAAATCCAAACGGCTGGTACTCGGCAGTTCTTACGCAGATGGAGCTCATCTAAGCTTCTGGCCACATAACCTTTAGAGAACGTTAAAACCCCGCAGTTTACCTGCGGGGTTTTTGTTGTCGGGTGCAGAGGCGATTGTAGGTTGAGTTGAGCTTGGAGTGGACGGGTTTCTCGCCAGATGACGGGCAACGCGAGCGGGCGGCACGGGTGGGCGGCAGACGGCTACGCGGTGAGCACGACCATCGCAAGGATGAGGGCAAAGCCGATAAGGTCGGCAACGCTAAAGGTTATTCCAAGCACCAGTACGGTGGTAATGGTTGCCATAACGGGTTCGATAGTGCCCAGAAGAACCGCCCTAAGTGAGCCTGCGTCCTTAACGCCCTGCAGGTAAAGGCCGTACGCCAAGAACGTTCCCACCAACACACCAATGACTACCAGCAAAACACCAAAGGCGTCCAGCTGAGGCATGTGGTTCCAAGGCTGATAGAACACAGCAATGAGCGTGCCTGAGAACAAAAATGCTAGGCCGTTTACGGTAAAGCTTCCCCACTTCTCCATCAAAGGTTTGGGTAAAATGGAGAGGGCTGCCTGAGCAAACGCACACATAACACCCCAGAAAATACCTGATGTTGGCAGGTTAAGCGTGCCGGGATTTCCTCCTGTTACCAAAAGATATGTGCCAATAAGCGCCAAAACAATGCCAAGAATCTCGCGACGGCGGGGCCAGCGTCTACCAACCACGCACACAAAGGCCAAAACGCCCAACATGCCCAACGACTGCATGATAGTTGCAGTTCCAGAATTAGTGGCATTAACTGCGTAAATGTAAGCAACTTGCGAGAATAGAATGGCAAACAAACTAACTACAAAAATCTTTGCCAACTCTTTTGGCTTCCTAATGACAGTTGTGAGATTTTTTCTATCCAACGCAAAGGCGGTACCCAAGAATAACCAGCAGGCACAAAGCTCGCGTATATCAATCAGCCACATGGGATCAACATGATAGGTATCTAACAGGTATTTTGCGGCGGTTCCAAATGCGCCCCAGGAAGCTCCGCCAATCAAGACAAACAGCATTCCTCGATAGATTTTCTTCTTATTATCAGGGGTTATTTCAGCGTCATCGCTACCAAGTGCTTCCTCTTCTGCAGAAGTCTCTAAAACGTCTGTGGCCTTAGAAGACTCCACATCGCTCTCATGAGAAATGAAATCATTCATCTGGGTATAAATCTTTCATTACAAAATACGGATACAAGTGTCACTTTTTCTCTGACGCGGTAGTATCACAATAACAAAAATCCACCTTACCCTGCTCCGCTCAGAGCCTTAGGTCTCTAAACGGCTCAGTTAGGGCAAGATGGTTCCAAAAAACGGCATTGATGCTCACGTAAGTTTTCGTATAGATTGGCAGCTTATGACGTCTAAGTATTCGCAGATGGACAGCGCGTTTTCTGTTGGCACGCTTCACGCAGAAGACAAAAGCTTTGAGGTAATCTCGGCTGAGTGGGTTAACGAGATTTCTGGTTACGCGTACATCTTCAAGCACATTCCCACAGGCGCCCGCCTTATGTGGTTTGCCTGCGACGATGACAACCGCTCGTTTGCCATTGCTTTTAAAACACCTCCTGTAGATCACACGGGCGTCTTCCACATCTTGGAGCACTCTGTTCTCTGCGGATCCGATGCTTATCCTGTCAAAGAGCCTTTTGTTAACCTGCTCAAGACCTCTATGCAGACGTTCTTGAACGCAATGACTTACCCTGACAAGACGGTTTACCCTGTGGCCAGCACTAACGTAGCTGACTTGGAAAACCTCATGAGCGTGTACCTTGACGCTGTCTTGCATCCTGCAATCTATAAGCGTAAGCGCATCTTTGAACAGGAAGGCTGGCATCTAGAAGCTGACGAGCAGGGCAATCTAAGCTACAACGGCGTTGTCTTCAACGAGATGAAGGGTGCCCTCTCTGACCCAGATCGCGTACTCTACGATTCTGTCAGCGAGGCCCTCTTCCCTGATACCGCCTACGGCAAAGAATCTGGTGGTAAGCCGCGCGCAATCCCTGAACTCACCTACGAGAACTTCCTGGACACCCACGCTCGCCACTACGACCTCTCTAACAGCTACACCTTCCTCTACGGCGACCTTGATTGCGAGCGTGAGCTCTCCTTTATTGCCCAGAGGTTTGCAGCTGCCGAGAAACGCGATGCAGGTGCGCCTAATCCACTCAACCTGCAGGCACCCGTGTTGCCCGAGCCTTGCCAGGTCCGCATGAACACCACAGCCGACAACTCCAGCGTTGGCCTAGGTTACGTGCTTGGAACGCCTGATCAGCGCAACAAGATGATGGCAGCAGATATCTTGTTTGACACCCTCATGGGCTCCAATGAGTCCCCGCTCAAGCGTGCAATTCTTGACGCAGAGCTGGGTGATGACTTTAGCTACTATCTCTCCGATGACCTTGCTCAGCCAATGCTCTTCTTGCAGCTCAAGGGTCTCAAAGAAGGAGCAGCTCAGAAGTTCCGCAACTTGGTTGAGACCACCTGCCAGAAGATTGCTACCGAGGGCATTGATCCAAAGAAGCTCAACGCGTCCATTGCGCTTGCAGAATTTAACCTGCGCGAGAATGACCAGCCTTACTCAAACGGTATTGAGTACACGCTGCGTTCACTCTCAAGCTGGCTCTATGACGACGCTCGCCCTCTGGACTACATCCGCTACGAGGACGCCATTGCCTACGTCAAAGAACTTGCAGTTCAGAAGGGCTTTGAGAAGCTGCTTCTGGAGCTCATTTGCAACAGCAAACACGCAGCTCAGGTTGAGCTGGTCCCCACAGACGAGGGAGACGCTCAAGAAGAGGCTGCTGAGCTGGAGCAACTTCGCTCTACGCTCACCGATGAGGATGTCGAGAAGATCCGTGCAGAAGTTGAGGCACTCCGTTTGGAGCAAGAAACACCTGACGCTCCAGAAGACTTAGCCAAGCTGCCGTCCCTCTCGCTCAGTGATATCGGTGCAGGTAGAGAGC
>JABZHD010000270.1 GCA_015259045.1 Atopobium sp.
CCTCATGGCAAACGAGGAACCCTTAGGTAGCGTAACTACCAGCTCAGAGCCATCATCGGATTCGAGCGTTGAGCTAACCAGCAACGCTGCATGAGCAGCATTCTTGGAGGCGCAGACCTTGCCGACTTCTTTCCA
Source organism: Atopobium sp. (assembly GCA_015259045.1). GTDB lineage: Bacteria > Actinomycetota > Coriobacteriia > Coriobacteriales > Atopobiaceae > Lancefieldella. Next base: position 136 of record JABZHD010000270.1, read on the forward strand.
CTGTCTGACGAGAAGAGCGTCGGACTGGTCAACTTCTTTTGGCGCAGGCGCTGCCGCTGCTGGTGCTGGAGTCGCAGGTACAGGCGCTGGCGCAGGCTGCGGCGTTGGCGCAGGTGTGGGAGCCGGAGCCGGTGCGGGAGCAGACGCTGGCGCAGGTGCGGGGGCTGGAGCTGGCTCTGGAGCCGTTGGAGCTGCAGCTGGAGCTGGCTGTGGAGCCATTGGAGCTGGTGCAGGAGCGGCCACGGGTGCAGGAGCAGCAACTGGCGCAGCAACCGGAGCTGGCTGCGGTACCGGTGCAGGCTCGGGAGCTGCGGGTTTCTCGACAGCTGGAGCTACAACAGCACCGTTTGCCAACTGCCGCTCAAGAACAGCTACCCTATCTGCCAGCGCTTCCAATGAAAGCTCCGTGTTGGGGCGTGCCAGCTTGGTGAACGCAACCTCCAGGACAAGTCGCTGGTTAACAGCAGTGCGCATTTGGTTGGCCGCGTCGCCCAAAACGGTCAGAACTCTGGAGAGTCGATCAACCGAGCCAAATGCCTGGGCTTCTTTTGTTAGCTGCTCCGTCGAAGCAGTGGAATTTGCCAGCGAGGGAGAATCAACGCCCACAGCTGCGGCAATGTAGAGATCCCTTACGT
>JABZHD010000271.1 GCA_015259045.1 Atopobium sp.
GGGTTATGCGTAACCATAATAACCAGACGGTCCTGCGCCACCTCTTTGAGCAGGTCCATAACTTGTACAGAGGTTGAAGAGTCAAGCGCGCCTGTTGGCTCATCTGCCAGCAAAATCTCTGGATCGTTTACCAGGGCGCGAGCAATAGCAACGCGCTGCATCTGTCCACCAGAAAGCTGATTTGGTCGCTTGTTTGCGTGTGCTTTAAGGCCAACCTTATCAAGCGCTTCAAGTGCACGTTCATGACGCTCTGCCTTAGGAACACCAGAAAGTGTCAACGCAAGCTCAACATTGCTGACTACACTTTGGTGTGGAATAAGGTTATAGCTCTGAAATACAAAACCAATGCGGTTATTTCTGTACGTATCCCAATCGCGCTCTTTAAACTTCTTAGTAGAAATGCCATCTACCAGCAAATCTCCTGAGTCAAAGCGATCAAGACCACCAATAACGTTGAGCATAGTAGTCTTACCCGAGCCTGAAGGACCAAGGATTGCTACAAACTCGTTATCCCTAAAAGCAACGGAAATATGGTCCATTGCGGTTTGTTCAAATCCACCAGTGTTGTAACGCTTTGAAATACCTTTGAGCTCAAGCACGGGTTACTTCTTTCTTGTTGGGCCATCTGGAACGCTGAGCTGTGCCGTTAGTTGATTACATCTCCGTCGGTTGCATCGGTGTCAGCTACATCGGTCTTCTCGCCAGCAGCTCTCTGAGCAGC
>JABZHD010000272.1 GCA_015259045.1 Atopobium sp.
ATCTGTAACGTTCGCCTGAAAATGTAAAAGAATCGGTGGATTCTGCCTGATTTCATCAAAGAATCTGTGTCCCAAACACAGATTCTGGTCGTGTCCCGAAAAGTGGTGTAAGCAAGCATTTCAGGTGTTTAAAAGAAGTGCGGTTATTTCCTAAAATATAGTCACCAAACCAATTCAGAAAGGAAATAACCGCAATGCAAACTCTACACGAAACTGAGCTCTCCTACACCCAAGATCACAAATTAGATTTAAACGGTATGGCACGAACACTACTTGAAGACTTAGTAAATACCGTAATGGTTGAGCAAGTAGAAGAGCTTGGTTGTGTTCGCAATGGTTACCGTGAGCGAAAGCTTATAACTTCAGTTGGAACTCTTACCTTAAAAATTCCTAAACTCCGTGAAGGAACCTATTTTCCTGACGATATCGTAAGTAAGTGGAGCAGATGTGATACAGCCCTTGCAAGTTGCATCTGTGATATGTGGACCCAAGGTATTTCAAGCAGAAAGGTAGAAAAAGCACTGAGTGAGCTTGGTGTTGAGAAAATCAGCAGAAGCAGAGTCTCGAGACTTGTTAAGTCTTTAGATGAAGAGGTAGATG
>JABZHD010000273.1 GCA_015259045.1 Atopobium sp.
GTTGATGCCTGCGCGCGTAGACGCGACGTTTACCGAGGAGCAGACGCGCGATGTGGTGGCCAGCGCCTCAGGAATGGATGCGATGAGTCGGCGGTCGGCGTCGCCAAGACCCTTGTGGACCAGTGCCGAGAAGCCACCCAAAAAGTCGATGCCCAGCGTATCGGCCGCGCGGTCAAGCGTGTGAGCAAGCGGGGTCAGGTCTTGCGCCGAGGTACATGCCGCAATCTGCGCGATTGGCGTGACGGAAACGCGCTTGTTGGCAATAGGGATGCCGTACTCGCGCTCCAGGTCCTCGGCCACGGACACCAGGTGCTCGGCCTGGCGCGTGATACGGTCGTAGACCTTCTGGCACATGCGGTCCAGGTCCTCGTCTGCGCAGCTATTGAGCGAGATGCCCATCGTGATGGTGCGCAGGTCAAGGTTTTGCTCGCTAACCATGGCGAGGGTTTCGGCGATTTCCTGTGGAGTAATGTTCATGCGCGTCCTCTCGGAATGCGGTTGTCGTGCGAGCGCCGGGGCGCAGGTGCAGCTTGCGTGCGGTGTCGGGGTCCAGGTGCGGTTGTCGTG
>JABZHD010000274.1 GCA_015259045.1 Atopobium sp.
TTCTCTAACAAATACGCCGGTTGTGTGTTCTACTTCTCTTTCACCATTTGACTCAACCCATGCAAGATAAGCGCGACGATTTTTAGACATACTCTTAGAATCTCTGAAGGTTCCAAGTAAGGTGCTCATTAAATCTTTTGCGTTTTCATTACCACCACGCGCAGGTGTTTCTTGTAGATTATTCATCGCTAAACCTAACTATCTGCGCTTTCTCTAAAATCTCTTCAGAGAAATAACCAAGGTTGGTAGTTGTAATTACGGTTTGGATGTCGTGGAATGCAAACTCCATAATGGCTTTTCTGCGATCTTCATCCAACTCACTCATCACATCGTCTAAAAGTAGCAGGGGTTTCTCGCCAAGTATTTCTTCTGAGAGTAAAACTTCTGCCATTTTAAGTGCTAAGACCACCGTTCTGATTTGGCCCTGAGACCCAAAATTTCTAGCGTCTTTACCTTCAATTAAAAACTCAACATCATCTCGGTGAGGACCCTTAGTACTTTGCTGACGACGGATATCATCTGCGCGCGCTTCGTTTAAAGCCTGTAAAAGCTGATCAGTA
>JABZHD010000275.1 GCA_015259045.1 Atopobium sp.
CGCCATACTATTAAACACGGGCAGTAGGAATTGAACCCACACTGAAGGTTTTGGAGACCTTAGTTCTACCTTTAAACTATGCCCGTATAAGATGGAAGGGGAGGGATTCGAACCCCCGAACCCGAAGGAGCGGATTTACAGTCCGCCGCGTTTAGCCTCTTCGCTACCCTTCCGAATTATTGAATTGATGGCGCGAGACGGAATCGAACCGCCGACACATGGAGCTTCAATCCATTGCTCTACCAACTGAGCTACCGAGCCAAATTGCGGGAGCAGGATTTGAACCTACGACCTTCGGGTTATGAGCCCGACGAGCTACCGAGCTGCTCCATCCCGCGTTAATATTAAGGAGGATGTGGGATTCGAACCCACGCACGCTTTTACACGCCTGACGGTTTTCAAGACCGTTCCCTTCAGCCGGACTTGGGTAATCCTCCAAATATATAGTCCGTACGGGATTCGAACCCGTGTTACCGCCGTGAAAAGGCGGTGTCTTAACCCCTTGACCAACGGACCATACTATTA
>JABZHD010000276.1 GCA_015259045.1 Atopobium sp.
ATGGTAGGGCCTCCAATATCGATATTTTCAATGGCTTCCTCTAAGGATACATTTGGTTTGGCAATGGTTTCACGGAATGGATAGAGATTGACTACTACTAGGTCAATTGGCTCAATACCATGATCAGCCATAGCTTGTTGATGTTCAGTATTATCGCGAATTGCCAAAATACCACCATGAACCTTTGGATGCAATGTCTTAACGCGGCCGTCCATCATTTCAGGAAAACCAGTCAAAGTCTCAACCGCTTTGGCTGCAATGCCTGCATCGGTTATGGCTTTAAGGGTCCCACCTGTGGAATAAATGGTTATACCTAATTCAACTAAACCTTTTGCAAAGTCTACAATACCTGTTTTATCAGAAACACTAAGTAATGCATTTTTAATCATCTAACGTCTTCCTTTGCTTACACATCAATCTTCAATATATACAACACGACCTTTTATTGTAAGTTTGTCATCACAAAACAGCCGTAACGCCTCTTTATACGTTTTATGTTCGATAGGTAAT
>JABZHD010000027.1 GCA_015259045.1 Atopobium sp.
CTTCTAAGGAACAGCGGACTGATTAAGTAGAGGCGTGGAGAAATTCGTAAGGACGCGGAGAAATCCGAAAAGCTCAAAACGATCGACTACACGCGATTAAACACGTGTGAGTAACACATAAGTGGCTGCAGATGACACGTCAAATGCAGCCACTTTTTTGATTCAGATAAACTACTTTGAGATAAGACTATGTGTGCTGGGTTGCATGCTATTCAGGCCTGTAAAAATAGCTAAAACTGCATGAGTAACAAAAATCGAGAAAACAATTTATAATTTGTAGAAGCAAGAAAAAGTACTGGTAAGGCATCCAATTTACACCAAAATACAATGGTATTTTGAGGGGACTATAAGATGAATGACTATCTAAAACTTAATAAAGATAGATGGAATAGAGTAAACAATGACTATACCCAGCCATTGACGCATGAAGAATTAGAAGAAGCTAGAAATAATCCAATTTCTGTTGCATTGACGGTTGGAAAAAAGGTTCCAAAAGAATGGTTTGAAAAGGCCAACGGAAAAAAGATATTAGGTTTAGCTTGTGGTGGTGGACAGCAGGGTCCCGTTTTTGCTGCAAAAGGTTATGACGTAACCATAATGGATTTTTCTACATCCCAATTACAAAAAGATGAGATGGTTGCTAAAAGAGAAGGCTTAAAAATCAACACCGTTCAAGCCGATATGACAAAAACGTTTCCCTTTGAAGACGAAACTTTTGACATTATTTTTAATCCGGTTTCAAACGTATATATAGAAGATCTAGAAAACATGTATAAAGAAGCCGCTCGCGTGTTGAAAAAGGGTGGCCTGCTAATGGTAGGATTCATGAATCCTTGGACGTACATGTATGACGCTGACGTCGTATGGGACCAACCCGATGAGGAATTGCTTTTAAAGTTTTCAATACCTTTTAATTCAAGAAAGCTTGAAGAGCAAGGCAAAATAACCATAGATCCAGCATATGGATATGAATTTAGCCATACCTTAGAAGCTCAGATTAGAGGACAACTTAAAAATGGCCTTGCTATGATTGATTTTTATGAGTCATGTGATAAAAGGAATCGATTATCACAGTATGGAAATGACTATATTGCCACGCTCTGTATCAAGCTCTAATCCTATACAGCATGCTTCAGGACAGCCTGGACAACCTCAGAATCAAAGTCTCCCTGAGCCTCTGTAAGCGCCTCTAAGAGCTGAGCTACGCCTTCCTCATACACGCTAGGCAACAGATACTTCGAGACAGCCTTAGCCTCGTCAGTTCCGTTTTCCATGCAGCATGAGTGATGAGCAATCTTAAGAAGATCAAGATCGTTTTCGGAATCGCCGCACACAATAACTTCTTCTGGCTTAAGACCTATAGTCTCAATGAGCTTCTCGAATCCCTGTGCCTTATTCCAGCCACGATAATTGATGTCAAACCAACCAATATAGGGAGAAACCAACTCAACCTCTGGAACTGCACTGGTAACAGCCTCATAGATTTCTTGCGCGCGCTTTTCATCTTGGGGTAAGAGAAGACCTCCCGCATACATAGGGATATCTTTTGGAACGGACTGCGGACCAAGCCCTGGCACAAAAGTGTTAAACGAGGCTGCAAGATGATCTACTACCTCTTGAGTGGTATCAACTATTTTCCAACAAGAGGTAAATGACGTATCTAAAGGCTGCTCAAGCGGACCTTCTTGATAATACGTAAGCAAACAATCATCCATTGGAGAAATAACCTCGTAGATCTTCTCCATCATCTCGTAGGTAAATTGTTTGGTGAAAATGAGCTTGCCATTAAAGTAGAGAATCTTTCCACTAGAAAACACGCCAGTGTCTGTCAGGGAAACGTCAGACTTTAGATAAGAAAGTGCATCATAAACTGGCCTTCCGGTAGAAAGTCCAAACGCAATACCTGCGGCTTTAAGATTATTAATTGCCTGATGAGTTCTTTCTGAAATAGCCGGAGTGTCAGCGGGTTTTAACGTTTGGTCCATATCGGAAAGAACAAGCTTAATCATCAGGGCTCCCAAGATACGTGTGCTAAGTGAGTGTTTTGTTAATTCTACCAGCAAGAGTAGAGAAACGCGTAAAAATTGCCGTTATTATTACGTTATTAACTTAAAACTACGAGATTAGTAGAGGTCCATGAATATTTACGACCACTTTGCTCACGAGGATGAATATCCAGAGCTCAACATAGAGGCAATGTCTGAAAGACTTGCAAAGGCGCTGTCGTTTAAGACGGTGTATACCGACGCGGAGACAACCGATTGGTCTCAGTTTGATGCTCTTCAACAGCACATTGTTGATAGCTTCCCGTATGTTATGACCGCAGCCTCTAACGTTGAAGTGGTTGGCCACTCGCTCCTCATTGAGATTCCGGGATCTAACCCTAAGCTTCCTGCATTGATGCTTATTGCTCACCAGGATGTAGTTCCTGTTGTTCCTGGTACAGAAGACGCATGGACGCACGACCCCTTTGGTGGAGATGTCGATGACACCTACATTTGGGGACGTGGTGCGCTTGATATCAAAGACATGCTTATGGGCGAGCTTGAGGCACTTGAGTATCTGCTTTCACAGGGTTTCTCGCCAAGGCGCTCTATCTACCTGGCATTTGGCGAGGACGAGGAGGTCTTAAGTCACGGCGCCACCAGACTTGCAGAGGTCATGGCCTCGCGAGAAATGCGTGCAGCTTGCCTCTTGGACGAGGGCACCACTACGTTTTTTGATGGCAGCGCCTACGGTGCGCCTGAGGCTACCGTGGCCGACATCTGCATCTCGCAAAAGGGCTTCTTGAACGTTAAGCTTATTGCGACTGGTCACGGCGGACATTCCTCTAATCCGTTTGGTGGAACTTCACTTGAGCATTTGAGCTGCGCACTTGCCGCTCTTTCTAAGGCTAAACCTCAACCTGAGCTTAATGACATTGTCAAAGAAACCTTCAAGGTTCTTGCGCCAGAAATCACCGAAGAGCCTTTTGCTTCGCTGGTACATGACGTAGATACCAACGCAGATAAGATTGCTCTTGCCGCAGCTCAGATCAAGGAACTTTATCCGTTTGTAACCACCACGTACGCTTTCAACATGCTCGAGGGTTCAAGTAGTGCGGCTAACGTTATGCCTGGTAATGTCGGTGCGACTATCAACATTAGGCTGCTCCCTGGTGTGAGTGTTGAAAAAACTGTTGAACACATAAAACAGGTGGTAGCCCAGGTTGACCCTTCCATTGAGGTTGAGGCATTACATTCCACTCCTGCGGGAAGAATCGATTCCCCAGCTGGTGCTGGCTATCAAGAGCTCAAAGCAATTATGGAGCACTACCATCCAGGCGTCACCTTTGTTCCGTCCTTTGTGTGTGGTGGCACCGATTCTGTACGCTACGAGGGAATTTGCGATTCTATTCTGCGCATTTGTCCTTTTAGGCCATCACCAGAAGATGAGGCAAACGGCGTTCATGGTATTGACGAGCGCATCGAGAAACGCGTGTATGCTCAGGGCGTCCGCGTTCTTGTGTCCTTTGTTAAACAAATGTGCGAATAATTTGCTATCGCGCAACTTACGTTAAAATAGACGCACGTTATGTTCTACAAAAAGGGGAGTGAAACGTTGCAAACTAGGCAGCAGCTAGCTAATCAAGTAGCATCCCAAATTAAAGAAGCAGCAGACGCCGATGCAGCAAAGGCGCAGGCAGAGGGAACTATTACTGATCCAGTAGGTAGTTCTAACAATCCTTCCAACGCTATTTTTACTGTTGCAAACGTCATTACTTTTTGCAGATTGATTCTTACGATTGTCTTTCTTGTGCTTTTCTCAACAGGTGGAAATCGTTGGGTAGCACTTGGCTGTTATGTAACTGCAGCTGTTACTGACTTCCTTGACGGCCAAATTGCTCGTAGAACACAAACCGTAAGCTGGCTAGGAAAAATCATGGATCCTATCATGGATCGCGTTCTTCTTATCACAGGCGTCCTAGGTCTCTTGATTATTGGTGAGCTTCCTCTCTGGATTCCACTGTTTGTTATCGGTCGAGATGTTTACCTTACTTTTGGTGCACTTGCTGTGCGCAAATTCCGCAGGCGTCCTATTGATGTTGTCTTTGTAGGTAAAACTGCAACCGCCTTTTTGATGACTGGTTTTAGTCTGCTTCTTCTGGGCATTCCAGTTGTATCCGGCCTTGGTCTGGTCAACGTCAGTTGGCTTCCAGGTCTTAACTCTGAGAGCAGCGCACTTGGTATCTTCTTTGTGTATATAGGAATTGTTTTCTCGGCAATTACTGCAGTTGTTTATACTGGTGAAGCGGCTAAAATAGTTAAAGATAGTAAAAACACTCAAGCATAAGTTAGGTTGTTTATGACTTTCCTTAAGCACAACCATGTTTCTTTGCGCCAGCTCTCTGATAAGACGCTGGCTTTTCTTGTTAGCTTGCTGCTTGTTTTTGTTTTAGCTGCTCCTTTTGCTCCCGCAACTACGGTTTTGGCAGAAAATACCTCTTCAAACAAGTCTTCTGTAACAGATGAGCCAAAACTTACCGAGGCAACTACTGCCATTGTCACCGATGCTCAAGGAAACGTTCTCTGGAGCAAAAATCCAGATCAAGAGCTTCCTATGGCATCCATTACCAAGGTTATGACCGCAATTGTTGCGCTTGATTCGGGCGTTAATCTTGATGAGCCCTGCAAGATTTCCGTTCCAGATCTTGAAGAAGGATCGCAGGTAGCGGGCTTGACCTCGGACGATACTCCAACACTTAGACAGCTCATTATGATGATGCTGGTGTATTCGGCAAACGATGCGGCTTATAACATTGCTATCAACGTATCTGGCTCTCAGCAGGCCTTTGTTGATCAAATGAACAAGAAAGCCGCTGAAATTGGCATGACCCACACGCAATTTCAGAACCCACATGGCCTCGATGCTGATGGTCACTATTCAACGGCGCGAGACCTTGCTCTGATGGGTCGCTATGCGCGCGAGCACTATCCACTCATCGCAAGCGCAGTGCACACCAGGTCATACACCACAACGGTAGGAGGGGAGCAGCGTACGTTCCACTCAACCGATGATCTTATGGACTCCTACCGCGGTCTTCTCGGCATTAAAACAGGTGCAGAGGACTCTGGTACCGCCTTCTTAGGAGCTTCCAAGCGCGGAAACATTACGCTGTATACCTGCGTGCTTGGTTGCGAGACTACACAAGGTCGTTTTGACGATACAGCCATTCTGATGAACTGGGCTTATCGCAATTACAATCGCGTCAGTATTCAACGTGCTGACCAAATTGTTCAGATCCGCACGAGCGAGGACAACTTCTTGCTTTCTGCAGTTGTTAAGCCATCAACTTCTACCACGTATATGGCTTGGCCTGGATCTAAAGATTTTACCTACCAGACGTCCATGCTTTCACCTAACTATCCTGTAGCCAACAACCAGCTGGTTTCTTCAACTGACTGGTCTCAGGATTCCGCACAGGTAGGAACCACCATGACGCAGGCACATCTTACGCTTTGGACTATTCCTGCCTACAACCTCTTTGACCTGTATTCGGTTGCTCCGTATCTCTTTGGGAGAAACTAATGTCTGAGCAGAAACGCTCTATCCTTCATACCGAGCTTGAGTATCTTGGAGCACAATTCTCAACCTCAACTGAAGGTTTTAACTTAGCCCAATCTTTCTATGGCGAGAAACCCCTTGAAGAGGCTCTCAAAGACTGTGCTCTTGTTGACCTGAGCAGTATCAGCTACACACTTGTAAGTGGAGCAGTGGCTCAAAATTTTGTTGAAGCCGTCTTTGCAGGTAAACAGCTTGAGGTGGGAGAGACCTCATTTGAGTGCGCTCTCACAGGAGATGGATCTTTGTCTTCCATTGGTCTTCTCGCCAGGTCTGGACAAAACGAGTACGTGGTACTTGACGCTTCTGAGCGCTCACTTGTTCTAGAAGAGTGGCTTTCTATCATTGCATCTGTCGAGCAAAACGGCGTAGTTCCTTATGCTGAGGTGTCGTTAGAAGATGCAACTCCGCTACTCACGCCACTTCTCCTAGCTGGTAAAAAGGCAAAAAAGGTGCTCATGGATTACCTGGGAGAACAACAACTCCCAGAAGACTCTAAACTATGTAACCTTATGCTTGACCAGACAATTCCAGCTCTTGTAGCCAATGTTTCAACCAAGAAAGTTCCTGCATATCTGGTTATGGTTCCACCGGTGCATACGGTAATTCTATTTAGAAGCTTGCTTTCTTTTGAGATGGTTCATCCTCTTGGACATAAACAGCTCATCGAGGGCCTTAAATCATATCTTCCATGGTTTTCAGAACTTGCAACTAACACTAAAGTAGTAGTAGCTAAAGATAAACTTGAAGGTTGGGGTTTGCTTAGAACCTCTGCTGATTTCATTGGTGCAAGGGGAGATCTTCTATGAAATATGCAATCAATGCAGTAGGTGTTCCAGCTCCTATGGGACCATACTCGCAGGGTACTACCGCGGGAAGATTAGTCTTTGTAACTGGTCAAATTGCAGTTTCTGCAGAAGACCCAAAGAAACTTATTGACGGTGGAATTGAAGAGCAAACCACCCGCGTCATCCATCTTGCTCAGTCAATTCTGGCTGAAGCAGGCTGCACGCTTTCTGATGTAGCTCAGACAACTATCTACCTTGCTGATATCAACGATTTGCCTAAGGTAAATGAGATTTATAGGCAGTACTTTGTTCTTCCTGCACCTGGTCGAGCAGTTGTTGAAGTTTCTGCGTTGCCACTTGGTGCGCTCATCGAAATGGACTGCATTGCGTGTCGTTAAGCGTTATTATTATGATGTAACCAAATTAAGGAGAAACCATGTCAACTGACGACATCAAACAGCAGTCACCAGACTCAACAGAGATTTTCCGCATGCCATCAGCTGACGCTACGGTTCCAGACCTTATGGCTCAACAAAAGCCAGCTCATCCCGTCCTTACTATTGTTAAGGGACCACAGACTGGTCAAACTTTTGAGCTCAATCTTCCACAGATTTCTCTTGGTAGAGATCCAAAGAGCAGCGTTTTCTTGAATGACATGACAGTTTCTAGAAATCATGCAACTATTGATCTTTCAAATCTTGCGCTTGGTTACGCAACTATTGAGGACCTTGATTCTCTCAATGGTACCTGGGTTGATGGCGCCATCATTAACAAAGCTACACTGCGTGATGGTTCAACCATTCAGATTGGCACCTTCCGCATGGTCTTTCACACCAGTAGAGTTTCAGCTTAAGGTTAAAGGATAGCTTTATGGCTGATTCAGGCTTTCTTACCATTGGTAAAGTAGTCAAGAAATTACAGACTCTCTATCCTGACTTGAGTGTTTCTAAAGTCAGATATCTGCAGGATGAGGGTTTACTTACTCCTACCAGAACTGCTGGTGGCTATCGTCTGTATTCCCAAAAAGACGTTAAGCGACTTGAGACTATTCTGTATCTGCAGAAAAGCCGTTTTATGCCACTCTCAGTTATTAGAGAAGAGCTTGATAGGCAAGATAAAAACCCTGAAGCTGAACAACAGGTCAAAGCTCAGACTGACGAGGCAACTGGAGCTGAGGCTCAGGCTGCATCTGAAGCTCAAAGTTCTTCTCGCCAGGCTCAACCTCAGCTTGATGGAAAGCAAGTATCTCAGGCTATTCTTGGTGCCACGCATGCCGATGCCATTGTGGTACCTGTAGATGACCCTGAGGTTGTTCAAAAATATCACGCTATTGATCGCATCCCAGAAATTGTGGGATGCTCGGTAGGCTTTGTTCGTCAGCTTTCTGAAGCAGGCGTCATTACTTTAAAGCGCTCTCCACATGGTAGAGACCTTGTAGATGGCAAAGACCTTACGCTGCTTCGCCTTTGTAGTGAACTTCGCCACTTTGGTTTTGAGCCCAAGAACCTGCGTCAATACGTTATGGCTGCAAACCGAGAATCTAGCATGTTTGCCAAGTCGCTTGTCGTATACGCTAAAAAAGGCGGGGGAGTTGAAGTTGACCATACTGACGAGACTCGTCAGAAGTTTATGGCTGCTCTGACCCGCATGTTAGGCCTTACCAATGCGGTTAGAAATGAACTTATCACTAAATTAGTTCGTGAATCTTTTAAGGATATGCATCTAGACGAGTAATCTAGGTATATATAACTATTCATTGATTTTGATATTGAATGTGAGGACATTGTGTCTACGTATGATTATGAGAGTCATATCATTAGCATTCCTGATTATCCAGAGCCAGGCGTTATCTTTAAAGATGTAACTCCACTTTTTAAAGATCCTGAGTGCTTCCACGCAGTTGTCGATGACATTGCAGAGCACTTTGCTGATGCAGGAATCACCAAGGTTATTGGTGCTGAGGCTCGTGGTTTTCTTGTTGGAACCCCTGTAGCCTACAAACTAGGTGCAGGCTTTGTTCCTGCTCGTAAGCCAGGCAAGTTGCCTCGTGAGGTCTACGCACAGGCTTATGACCTGGAGTACGGTACCAGCGAGCTTCAGATTCACACCGATGCTCTTACCCCAGACGACGTTGTTCTTATTGCTGATGACCTGGTTGCTACTGGCGGCACCTGCGTTGCTTGTGCTCAACTTGCCGAGAAGGCCGGTGCAAAAGTAGCTGGCTTTGCATTTGCGCTTGAGCTTTGCTATCTGCACCCAAGGGAGATTATTGGCAAGTGCTTTGACCAAGAGGTCTACACCCTTATCAAGGTTCAATAAGCTAAATCACTTACATCAGACTTACTTTAACCTGACAATTTTGGCTGGCAAGACTACGTGCTTGTCGGCCATTTGTCTTATTTACATAAGCATTTTGTTAATCACAGTAAACTTGTTTGCAATACATAGAATTTCTCCATAATTGCAGGTCAAAGATAAATTTATGCAATGATATTTGCCCGCTCCATTCTATATAACTGCACAAATAGTCTTTTGAATTTGTATTAAATGTCATTTTCGGGGTAAACTATTCAAATACTCGATAGGGTAGCTTCCCGTTTCACGGGTTTCTCGCCAAGAAATCGGTGAGTTGACTTTGATTTTTTATCAAATGAGCTATCCTAGATGGCAAAGCAAAGCAACACGTTGCCCAATTGATTTCGTGCTTTGCGGAAGGAGCTTATATGTCACAGCGCCGATCTTTCACAAGACGAGACGCTCTCTTATTTGCAGGTCTTGGTGTAGCTGCTACGCTGCTTACCCCAGCCAGGCTATTCGCAGACCCACAAAGCGATCTTGAGGCCGCATCTGCCCAGCTAGACTCACTTGGTGCAGCTCTTGCAGAGGCCATGGATAACCTTAACGAGAAAACCTATGCACTTGACGCCACCAACAACAAGATTGGTGAGGTTCAGGAGCAGATTGCAGAGACTACAGACCAGCTCAATAAGCAGCGTCTTGTCCTTTCTGCAGCTATGAAGAGTGCATATAAGGCGGGTCCACAGGAGACTTTGGACTTCCTCCTTGGAGCATCCAGCCCAGAGGACTTTGTCAGCCGTGTCTACTATATGGACCGCACAAGCAAGCAGGAGGCTGACTCCATTAATACTGTCAAGGCTCTTGGTGACCAGCTTCAGGCTCAACAGCTTGAACTTCAGGCTGAGCAGGAGAACCTTCAGGCTCAGGTCGCTGAGATGAAGACCACCGCAGATGGCCTTCAGAGCCAGGTTGCAGAGGCTAAGGCTTACTATGACTCCCTTGATGCTGAGGTAAAAGCTCAGCTTGCTGCTCAGGAGGCTGCATCAGCTAACAACAACGTTGCTTATGCAATTGAGACTGTTACCCGTGAGACTCCTTCCACCAGCTCTGAGTCTAACGACAGCTCTTCCAATGATTCTAGCTCCAGCTCTTCAAGCTCTAGCTCAAGCTCCAGCTCTTCTAGCTCCTCTAGCTCTAGCAGCTCCAGTAGCAGTTCTAACTCTGGCGGCGGATCATACTCCGGCGGTGGCGGTGGCTACCCAGCTGCAGGCGGTGGCGTTGCTACAGCTTATGCTTGCATTGGCTATCCATACGTTTGGGGCGGAGCTTCTCCTGCTTCTGGCTTTGACTGTGGCGGCCTGGTCTATTACTGCTTCCTCGGCTACCGTGCAGGTACCGCAGGAACCATTGGCCGTGCTATTCGCGCTGCTGGTAACTGGCATGATTCCCTAGACGAGCTCAACTATGGCGATATTGTCTTTACCCGTGCAGGCTATGAGCACGTTGGAATCTACATCGGCGGTGGCCGCATGATTCACGCAGCTAACGAGTCCGTCGGTGTTATCGAGGGTCCTGTTTATGCTTGCTATGGTGGAGGACCATTCTCCGGCTAACGTACAATTTCTGTACAAAGTTTTAACTCACGCACGTAAAGTCGTACAATATCCAAGTACGCTTTACGTGCTTTTTTATTAACCATAGACTGCTAGGGGAGATTGTGGCGTTTCATCTCAAACATAAGACAAACATTATTGAACGTCACTTTTCTCGTAGATTTCAGGTAGCCCTTATTGGAGAAGGCCTGCTTGTTGGCCTTCTGGGTGGCGGCGTAGTCACGCTGTATCGCCTTTGTCTTTCTTTTGCAGAAGCTCAAATGCGCTCCATTACTCAATCAATCGCAGGTAATTGGCCGTATATGGC
>JABZHD010000028.1 GCA_015259045.1 Atopobium sp.
GGCAGGCAACGCCAGCCATGGTGCATGCAAAGATGAAGCCGAGAGAAGCAACGTTGGTCAGAGGAACAAGCATGTTGCGGCCAAGGAATGGACCAACAAGAGTCAGGCCAGCCATGAACATGTTTGCGGTCAGAGGTGCGCCGGACTTAGGGTCGATCTTTGCGAAGGACTCAGGGAGCATCTTCTTACGACCAAGAGCAAGCATCAGACGAGTAGAAGCACCAAAGAAGGAGTTCATTGGGCCCAGAGGTCCAAGCGTTGCAATAATGAGCATTGCAATGTAGAAGAACAGGTTGATGCGCTCGAGAACTGCAAGTGCAGGAACAGAAGACTTAACAAACTCGTGCCAGTCAATCATGGTTCCGAATGCATAGATGCAGATGAGATAGAAGATACCAGATGCCATAAGTGCAAGTGCAGGAATGATGCCAAACTTCTTCCAATCAAGGTCAGCAGAAGCCTCTTCTGCCTGCTGTGGAATGGTGTCAAAGCCAGCGTAGAAGAATGGAGTCATAACAAGTACTGCAATGATGCCACCAAAGAAGCTGGTAGCCTTTGTGCCCTCTCCACCTGCAACCTCAGTTGCCTGGGAGAAGAGTGGGAGGCCGTTGCTTGGAGAACCAGTTGCAAAGGAGATAACCATTGCAAGGATCATACCAGTCAGCAGAGCCTTAGTCAGGAAGCTCGAAAGCTTAGCTGCTGCGCCAGCGCCCTTAAAGTTAAGGAAGATGACCAGAATGGCAAAGCAAAGAGCGATGACTGTTGGCCACAGGTAAACATCTGCACCAAGGATGGTGTAGAGCTTAACGGAGCGCAGCCAAGAAAGAATTGGGAATGCACCAAAGCGGTCGGTGAGAAGCGTGGAAATAGCAATTGCCTCCCAAGGGCACAGTGGAGCGTTACCCAGAAGGAGCATCCAGCCGGTAAAGAAGCCCATTGGGCGGCCGAATGTCCTGTCGACGTACTCAATGATGCCACCAGAAATTGGAATAGCAGCAGTGAGCTCGCCAAAAACACATCCAATTGGTACAAGGAAAATTGCGCCAATTGCGAATGCGATCATCGCGGGGAATGGTCCTCCACCAAGAACCATCCAGTCGCCTACCAGGAGCACCCATCCGGTACCAATGATCGCACCAAATCCGATGGTAAAGAAGTTGAATAGACTCAACGACTTTTGCATCTCAGGTGCCTCGGCATTTTCTGCCATGTCCCACTCCTTCCCGTAATTACTCGGACGAAGAACTTGATGAGACTATGTTTGCACCCGAAGCCATTTGAAAAAAGAAGTAGCGCCCTCTGGGCGTCAGATAAACCCGTAAGCGTAAAGGCTACAACCGCGAGCGGTAGTTAAATCTTTTTACATCTTTACCAAAATCTAATAACAGTTATGCAATTTTCAAATAGTTAACGTACACAACTATGCATCAATCTTTAACTCAAATACTTTAAAAACTCTTCTGTAGTACGCGACATCTCGCCTTTTACACGATGTGTAATAAAGACATTACGATGTACGGGAGTCTCCAGATGATGTACATCAATATCAAAATTTGTACCTTTTGTTGCCTCAAGTGGCAACAAACTTACACCAAGACCTGACTCTACCATGGACATAATGGTGAATGAATCCGATGACGCAAACGTCATGCGTGCGTTTTTGAGTTGCTTCTGAAGCAGAGGAGCCGTCTCAATATCAACGATAAAGGGCTCTTCAATAAGACGCTTAACAGGAATTGTCTCAAGGTCCTTCTCGTAATGTCCCTTTTGAGATACAACAATAACCTCATCATGATCAAATAAAGTTGAAGTAAATCCCTGCTCAGTTGCGCGGGTCATAGTAAAACTAATATCCACTTTACCCTTGCTAATAAGACGCAGGGCTTCGCCGTAGGTGCATTCGATAACTTCAACTTTGATGTTTGGATGGTCAGTCATGTACTTCTTCAGATGGCCAGGCAGTGCTCGTGAAAGAAAGCTCGAAGGCGCAGCAATAACAAGGTTGCCCATCTCAATGGCACTGACGCGATTAACTTGATTGCTCAACTTGCTGTATGCCTGGCACACCTCTTCTGCAACAGGCAAAAGCGTCTTTCCCTCAGGAGTCAGACTTACATAGCCACCATGCCTGTTAAACAAGCGGACATCCCACTCTTTTTCTAGACTTGCCACCATGCGACTAATAGACGACTGAGTGCATCCCAGCTCTTCTGCCGCCACTGTAAAGCTACTGTGATATGCCGCGGAAGTAAAAGCCTGGAATTTGTGCAGGTTGGTCTCCATACTTGGCCCCTATTCAAGTACGTGGCCTAACAATTCACCCTTAAAAATATCATTCTACCTGCAAATTGGTAAATACCGTTTAACGCAAAAAGACCCCGTGAACGGTATTCACGAGGTCTTACCTTGCAATCTTTATGCAAAAAACTTTCTTAATTGATACTTCACTTTGACAATTGAAGTACCAGGTTGCTTAGTTGCTATGCCTTCAGATAGCGGCCCATAGCAATAGCAGAGCCAAAGAGTCCCAGAAGCAAACCTAAGAGCAGCAAAAGGCCACTCATACCCAGCATGACCGTTGTTGGAATAGCAAAGGTCAAGAAGGTCATGCTTTCTGCCATAACCGGGAGAAGCATGTGGGCTCCAACAACCAAAACGACAATGGCGAGAAGAGCGCCGATAAGAGCCTCAAGCACGCCTTCCATAAGGAATGGTCCGCGAATAAAGCCGTTAGATGCACCAACCAAACGCATGATTGCAATCTCACGACGACGAGCATTAATAGCAAGGCGAATGGTGTTGTTAATAAAGACAAAGGCAACAAACACCAGAAGTCCAACAAGGCCAATAGCGCCAATACGAATGTATGCCGTTACGCTAAACAGGCGCTCAACGGTCTCGCGACCATACTGAACATCACCGGATGGATTGCTCTTATTATCAGCAATTGCTGCAAAAGATGATGAAGAGGCAATGCGCTGGGCAACGTCTTGAACATCCTTAGGGTCCTTGAGCTTAATCACAAGAGATGCAGGAATAGGATTCTGACCATCAAGAGCAGAAACCGCGTCGGAAGCATTGCGGTAGCTCATGGTAGTGCGGTACTCCTCAAGAGCCTGATCTTTGCTCTTATAGGTTACGGACTCAACCGTATCCCAGCTCTGAACCTCTTGCTGGAAAGCAGTTACTGCAGACTGATCTGCATCATCAGAAAGAAATGCCTGGATAGTAACGCGATTCTCGACACTTCCTACCATGTTCTCGATAAGAGCGGAGCCAAGAATAAACAGGCCGATGATGAACAGCGACAAGAAGATGGTTACGATTGCACCAAGAGCGGTAGACCAGTTCCTTTTAAAGTGGCTTCCGGCCTCACGCAGAGAGTATCCAAAATTAGAGAGCCCCATAGTAGCCATAGCCTCCCTTCTCCTGGTCGCGGACAATATGACCAGCCTCAAGTGCGATAACGCGCTTGCGCATAGAGTCAACCATCTCGCGATCGTGTGTTGCCATTACAACCGTAGTGCCCGCACGGTTAATGCGGTCAAGAAGCTTCATAATGCCCAGAGAAATTGCTGGGTCCAAGTTACCCGTAGGCTCGTCGCAGATAAGCAGTGGTGGGCGGTTAACCATTGCACGAGCAACGGAAACACGCTGCTGCTCACCGCCAGAAAGCTGATCTGGGTAAGCGTCCATCTTCTGGCCAAGGCCTACCAGACGCAGAACCTCAGGAACCTGCACCTTAATAACAGAACGAGGCTTGCCAATGCACTCAAGTGCAAAGGAAACATTCTCATAGACGGTCTTATCGGGCAGAAGCTTAAAGTCCTGGAAGACGGTGCCAATCTGGCGACGCAGATAAGGAACCTTGGAGTTACGCATACGTGTAAGGTCCTGACCAGCAACAATAACCTGTCCGTGAGTTGCCTTCTGCTCGCGCGTGATAAGACGCAAGAGAGATGACTTACCGGAACCAGAGTGTCCAACTACAAAGACAAACTCACCTGGGTAGATATCAGCGCTGATGTTATCAAGTGCTGGGCGGTTTGGCTGTGATGGATACACAAGCGAAGCGTTCTTGAAAGAAATGGTTGGAGTACCAGTACGCTCTACCTTAGGTGCATCTTGAGCTAGATCTGCAAAAAACTTTGCACGATCAAGAGGTGCCTGCTCAGGGTTGTTTTGCTGCTCAGCAGTTACCACGTGTACAGCTTCTGCTCCAGAAGCAAATGGATCAGATACAGTTGTTACAGGTTCAGCAGCCTGGGCCACTGGCACATCAGCAGAAAAGTCCTGAGTTTCAACTTGATCAGCTACAACGTCTTGCTGGTCAAGCTGGTTCAGATCATCCTGAGAAATTACCCCAAAACGGTCATCAAACGAGGACTCCTGTTGCTCATCAGTGCGAAAATGATTAGCCACAGTTGCTCCTTTTCTTACTCCGAAGAGACAGATACAGAGTTTATTTTACCAAAAGTGCAGGTATGTTATACGTCACGCAGTTCATCCACAGAAAAACCGCCTCTTCTCTACTGAAGAGACGGTCTAAAAATCGCGAGAAAAACGCTGTTGAACGTTAGTTATATGCCACCTGTAGGTTAGTTGTGCACCTGTTACGCAATCTGCATCTTTGCGCGTGTCTCATCAATGATGGCACGAACCTTAGCTGCATTAGCTGCGATCTCCTCTTTTGAACCCTTGGTGAGCAGGCTTCCCATACCGCAGCAATCAACGCCGCGCTCAAGCCACTCAGCAAGGTTATCAAGGTTAATGCCGCCAGAAGCCATCAAAGGCATCCAAGGAGTTGGTGTCTTGAAGAGGTTGACCAGCTCAGGGCCGTAGACATTAGAGATTGGGAAGCACTTAATAAAGGCAGCGCCCATCTCAAGGCTATGATTTGCCTCAGTCATAGTAGTGCAGCCAGGTGCATAAGGAATCTGATACAGGTTGCACATACGAGCAACCTCGTCAGAGCCGCAGTTAGCAACAATGAACTGTGCGCCAGCCATAATAGCAAGACGAGCAGTTGTAGGCTCCATTACAGTACCTGCACCAACAATCATCTTGTCACCAAGACGCTCTCTAATTGCAGCAATAACCTCGCCTGCATTTGGCAGGGTGTAGCTGATCTCCATTGCATGAACGCCGCCTTCAGCAAGACCCTCAGCAATTTCAATACCACGCTCAACCGTTGGGACGCGAACAACTGCAAACGCACAGGTATCTACCAGTGCCTGAGAAACAGCAGCTTTCTGCATCTTCATATACAACATCTCCTTGTAAACGTATCTCGCACTACCCTATTGAGCTGGCGAGAAACCCGTCATTTTTGATACTTAGTTATGAGCAATTCCGTAATGGTCAAGCATTGCATAGATCTTCTCGTCAACACCCTCTGCAACCTCTGTAACCGGGAAACGAGCAGGACCGACAGGATATTCAGCAAGCTCAAGAGAGCGCTTGAGGGTCTGAGGCGTGCTTCCAAGGTGCAGGATGTCGCGGATTGGCTCAATCTCTGCCTGCAAGCGAGCTGATTCTTCTGTATTTCCAGCCTCAAGAGCCTTCCAAAGGTCAACAACAACCTTGGTGATAAGGTTTGCGGTACCTGCAATTGCACCCTGAGCTCCAAGAGCGTGAGCCTCAGAAATCTTTCCGTCAGAGCCTACAAGCACATCAACGTCGTGACCAGCGGCAGCGTCCAGGTAATCCTTGAGGTTATCAATGTTTCCGGAGCTGTCCTTAATACCCTTGATGTTGTCAATGGTTACCAGCTGCTCAACAGACTCTTTAGAGATGTTTTTGCCGGTTCCCTTAGGAATGTTGTACAGAAGGACAGGAATCTTGACGCTTGCGGCAACTGTCTTGAAGTACTCAACCAGCTGCTGATCAGAAATTCCCAGGAAGTAAGGGTTGATGACGGAAAGCGCATCGGCACCAATTGCCTCTGCTTCACGGCTCATGTAGAGAGCCTCTTTTGTTGAGCATGCGCCGGTTCCTACGTAAACAGGAAGACGACCGGCGGTTTTTTCGATAATAAACTTGGAGAACTTGATCTTCTCGTCAGGGTTACAAACGTGGAACTCACCGTTAGAGCCAAACGTGAAGATGCCGTCTGCGCCCTCGGAGATGAGCTTTTCCAGAAGCTGCTCAGCTGCTTCATAGTTAATGGACTGCTCTTCGTCGCGGTTAAACGGCGTAACCATAGGGACAATAACGCCCTTAAATGTTGACATGCAAACTCCTCTGTATACTTTACAGTGTTTACCTGGGGTTATTTGCCCTCGCGAATAGATGCGCCAAGAGCTCCGCCTGGATGCCACTTAACGTACTGCTCTGGGTTAAGGCCGTACTCGTTTTGAAGCAGGATAGAGAGGCACTGAAGTTCCATGATCTCAGCCAAAATTGAGGCGCGTGGAGGCTTGTTCATAGAATCGCCCTCCTGCTCAACGCCAGCAATAAGAGCAACCTCTGCCTCGTTTGCCAGCCAAGAGTTTGGATTGCCGGTCAGTGCAATAATATGCACGCCAACGTTCTTAAGGCAGGTAACGGTTGCCTTGAGCTCGCCTGTCTCACCGGAGTTGGAAATAGCAATAACAACGTCGCCAGGACGAGTCTGACCAGCAGATCCGTGAACGCACTCGGTGCCGTGAAGCTCATAGGTTGGAGTTCCGGTTGACGAGAAGAGCGATGCAGCATAACCAGAAACGTGACCTGGCTTACCAATACCGGTTACATGCAGGCGGCCGCCCTTTGCCTCTGCGTCCAAAATAAGCTTTTTAGCTGCAGAGAGTGCGTCAAAATCAATGCTCTCTACATACTGATGAAGCGACTTTCCCACAATGGAGAGAAACTCCTGAACCTGCTCTTTTTCAGTTGCCATTACAACTCCTTATCTGTCTGTGAGCCCAAGCTCAAAGACACTTACTACGCAATGAATTAACGCGTCTCTTTGACCTTGTGCTGAGCCATAAGCTGCTCAATCTGCTCCTGAATTTCATCAAGCGTAGAGGCCATAAAAGGACGGTTGATGTCTACAAATTCAAATCCTGAAGGATGACTTACCCAAGCGCCTTCAAAAAGCAGACGCAGCGCCTTGCCCTGTCGGATGAGTTTGTAGCTTTTAATCTTGGTATAAGGAACGACAAGTGCTTTTCTCTTGTCGGATTTTGCAAAGATAAATACGTGTTTCTGACCAAAATCAATAACATGAATACCGCTGGTAAAACGACTAAAGCGTTTTCCCATGGCTCGTGATGCAAACCACGTAATGGTGAGTCCTGCAATAACACCAACAAGACCCAAAATATTGCCACTTACATTGGCGTAAACCCAAAAGAAAAATGTCAGAGCAAGAGCGGCAAATGCCAGGAGCAAGTACAGAATTCCCTGAACTATTAAACGAGTTCTGTCTTCAAGAACTTCTAGAACTAACTGATCTTCAGGAAGCTCTGGAACAGGCTTTTTGTCAACGCTAAGGCCAAACATATCGCCAAGCACTGACTCAGTAACACTTTTGTTGTTCTTCTCGTCTGCCATGTTTTTCCTTGTTGTGAAGCTTTTAAAAGGGCGCCCGCGGGCTTTCCACGAGCGCCCTAAGAAACCGTAGAGCTGAGTAGGTACTACAGAAATCTAGGCTTAGGCAAGACCAAAGAGTGAGCCGATGCCGTAGATGATAGAACCAACGATGTTGTAGTCAACATTAGGGAAGGATGCCTCTGCAATTCCCAGCTGAGCAAATGCAGGATAGAGAATCAGAGGACCAGCGGTCAGGAAGATACCAACCAGGAAGGAGCCAAGAAGAGCACCGCGCCATCCGCCATAAGCGTAACCACAAACACCACAAGTACCACCAGAGAAGAAGCAGATGCCTGCTGCAGGAATCATGATGGTTGGGCTGTGGAATGCAACCATAAGTGCCATTGCGACAAGGCCGCCAAGGAAGGAGCCAATGAAACCGATGATGACGGCGTTTGGTGCAAATGGGAAGATTGCAGGGCAGTCGACTGCAGGACGTGCATCTGGAATGAGCTTCTCGGAGATACCGACAAATGCAGCGGTAATCTCAGCAATGAACTGACGGACGCCGTAAACAAGAACGGACATACCAGCAGCAAACTGAAGACCAGCAAGGAATGGCCAAATCCACCACATATCGTTACCAAAGTAGCTGGTGAATGGCTTGTTGTTTGCAAGGGTGTCGCCAAAGTGACCGGTGACAAGGCATGCAATAGTAACAACGTAGAACAGAACAATCATGAAGAGAGCAACGGAGAAGACAAAGTCCTTGAAGAGCTTGAAGAACTCTGGGAGCTCCTTAGCTTCCTTCTCGCCGTCCTCCTCGTTCTTCTTAGCAAAGAGCTTTCCAACGTAACCGGAGAATGCATAACCGATGCAGTTGAAGTGGCCGATTGCAATGGAATCTCCACCAACAAGCTTGTTTACGAATGGCTGGCACAACGAAGGCAGTGCAGCACCGCAGAAGCCGAGGATGACACCACCAAGAACAATGGTGACCCACATTGGGAGACCAAGAGCAATGAAGACCAGTGCGAGTACGCAGGAGAAGTACAGGAAGTGCTGACCAGTCAAGAAGACGGACTTGAATGGAGTAATCTTGGCAAACACAAGGTTCATGATGAAGCCAAGGACCATTACAAGAGCAACCTCGGTACCGTAGGTGTTCAGTGCAAGAGCAGTTGCGACCTCAACCTGGGTTACAACGCCCTTAACAGCGAATGCACGACTAAACATATCGCTGAAGATGTTGACCTGAGCGGACATAGCGCTAGAACCAATGTTGAAGATCATGAAGCCAATAATGGTCTTCACAGTTCCGGAGAAGACGTCCACAGCGGACTTCTTCTGCAGCAAGAGGCCGACAAGAGCAATAATGCCCATGATGACGGCTGTGTCTCTAAGCTGCATGAGAATTGCATTGAGCATGCGTAATCCCTTTCAGCAAATAAACCGACGAACCTACTCAGATAAGTTCTCTCAATCAAGTGACAAGTACCTCTTGTCAAAGGTTTGGCGAGAGCTTCTCGCCGAAGGCAACCAGCGTTGCGTATGACGAGAAACTCCCGCCAAAAAGATACAAAGGGGAGCTTATGCGTTGTGCTCTGCGAGCCAAGCGGTGAGCTTTTCCTTCATCTCTGCCTTGTCGACAATGTTGGTAATACCAACTGCAGAAGGAACACGATCGTCAGCGTTGAGCTCATCGGTGAGGTCAGACATGGTGATAACAAGATCGCCATTGAAACCAATCAGGGAATCCAGATTACCGTGCTCAGTCTCGATTGGAAGATCATTCTCTTTGATGACCTGGTCAATCTTGATCTTGAGCATCATGGAAGAACCCATACCTGCACGGCAGCAAACCAGTGCGTGGAACTTCTTATCAGCCATTACAACCTACCTTCCTTTGCGTGGACAAGGTCCACAACATCTTTTGGTGACTGAGCTTTTTCAAGCTGAGCAAAGAAATCTTGATCGCTCAGCAATTCAACAAGAGACTGAAGGGCACTAAGGTGGCCTTCACTATCTTTTGCAGCAAGTGGGAAAAGGAACTTAACTGGATCGTTGTCTTTGCTACCAAACTCAACAGGATCCTTGAGTACGATAATGCCTACTGCAGGCTCAAGTGCGCCAGACTCAGGACGTGCGTGTGGAAGAGCAACATGCTCGGTAATAACAATATAAGGGCCAAGTTCGTTGACACCTTTAATGATGTCATCAACATAGCCCTCAGTTACTTTTTTGTTATCGACGAGTGGTTGCGCAGACTTTCTAATTGCATCTTCCCAGTTAGAAGCTACAACATTGAGCTGCACCAGGTCTTCGGTAAGGAGATCACTTAACACAGCACCACCTTGCCTTTCTCTTAATGAGACACATTGGCCCAAAGCCGCCTCATGACAAGTCTTAATAACTTGATAATATGCCATGAAACGTTCTTAACTTCAATCAATTTTACTCAAACAGTAATCAAAGTTGTTCATATTTTTTCAGCGTATCTTTTGTCCAAGTAGCTATACAAATGTTCATGTTTTTATGAACGTAATTGAAGCGCCTTCTATTATCCCATGTAAAGTTTATATGTTAAATTTTTTATAATCTAAAACATTCATATATATTCATACTATTATTTTCTGAAATATCTTGATATCCTACTACTGATGTTCTATTTTATTGATGAATGAACACTCAAAGAAAAAATGTTGCTCATAAAGGGAGGGCATTTATGAAAAGGAGTAAGGCTTACGTAGATTCACGTCGCGAGGCAATTACTGAGCTGCTAGAAAAAGAGGGACAAGCAAGTGTTTTAGAGCTTGCTGATCACTTTGAGGTCTCTTCTTTGACCATCAGACGTGACCTGGACTTTCTTGAGAAGCGCGGCATCCTGACTCGTCAGTATGGCATTGCTACCCTGCTTAATCCTTATGGTCGTCCTTCTGGCTCAAGGCAGATTCGCTCTACCAAAGCAATTGCCCGCGAGGCCGCTCGCTACGTTGAGGATGGCGATTGCATCTTCATCAACACCAGCTCCGTTGCTCTTGGGATGCTTGAGTGGATTGA
>JABZHD010000029.1 GCA_015259045.1 Atopobium sp.
ACGCTATGCTGCGTTATGCCGGCACTGCGTACGTTATGGACAACGCTCGCTACGCGCTCAAAACGATTGCTACAAGGGTCATCGCCCCTAACACCGAGCAGGGCGTCCAGAAAGAAATGCGTCGAATTCTGGAAGAGTTGGCGTAAAGATTGTGCAAAGCTCGTGCAATGAAACCGGTGAATTCATAATTGCTGTTTAAGAATTGTGGAAGCTGTGATAAACTTCTACAGTCACGGGCGATTGGCGCAGCGGCTAGCGCAGGTGCTTTACACGCACAAGGCCGGGAGTTCAAATCTCTCATCGCCCACCATGGAACCTCACGCGGCGCCCTCGGGTGTCGCGTTTTTTCATAGGAGTGCAATGAATAACCAGGAAGAAAGCGCGTTTTCTGGCGAGAAACCCGCACAGTCTGACGCCGTCACGCAGGCCGACGCCGCTGCGCAGGCAGGCGCCGCCACACAGTCCGGCGCAGCTACGGAGCCCGCGCGCTCGTTCGACCGCGCGTGGGACCAGATGCGTCCCGTCACTCTCGAGCGCAACGTTATGAAGAACGCCGACGGATCGTGCTTGGTTACGTTTGGCGACACACGCGTCCTGTGCACCGCTACCGTTGAGGAGGGCGTTCCCGCATGGCGACGCAGTTCTCGCGCGGGTTGGGTCACAGCAGAATACGCTATGCTACCTGCGTCAACCAACCGTCGCACCAAGCGAGAGCGCGCCAACCGCAAAGGCCGCTCCATGGAGATTGAGCGCCTGATCGGTCGCTCGCTGCGCTCCGTTGTTGACCTCAACCGCCTGGGCGAGTACACCATCACGCTGGACTGCGACGTGCTTCAGGCAGACGGCGGCACTAGAACCGCCAGCATCACGGGTGCTTGGGTGGCACTCCACGACGCCCTCTACTCACTTGTCGAGAAGGACATTCTCCCCAGACTCCCTCTTACAGGTCAGGTAGCTGCGATTTCTATGGGCTATGTGAATGGTAAGCCGCTGCTGGACCTTGACTATCCCGAGGATTCTCACGCTGACATTGACATGAACCTTGTTGGAACAGAAACTGGACAGATAATTGAAGTACAAGGAACAGGCGAGGGCGGCCCGTTTGATCGAGAGCAACTCAACCAGCTGCTCGACCTTGGCCAAGCTGGCATCGCTCACCTTGTTGACCTGCAGAATCAAGTGACTGGATTTAGGGAGTAACCATGAGTCAAAACAGTGAATATCAGGGTTCTAACGCTGTGACCTTTGATCCAAATACAACCGTGGTAGTTGCAACAGGCAACGCTCACAAACTTGTTGAGATTGAGGCTATCCTCTCTAAGGTAATGCCTGGTATGAGCTTTGTAGCGCTTGGCCAACTGGGCGATTTTCCTGATCCAGAGGAGAACGGTCAGACGTTCCGCGATAACGCTCTGATTAAGGCAATGGCTGCGCTTGACGAGGTAGATTGCGTAGCAGCTATTGCAGACGACTCCGGCATTTGCGTTGACGCTCTGGACGGAGCTCCTGGAATCTATTCTGCTCGTTATGCTGGCGAGCATGGCAATGATGCTGCAAACAATCAGAAGCTCTTGGCTGAGCTTGCCAACGTTGCTGATGAGGACCGCACTGCTCGCTTCCACTCCACCGTTGCTCTGGTCTACAGAGACGGATCTGTGCTGGTAGGAGAGGGTGATTGCGAGGGTGTTATTGGCCACGAGCCAAAGGGTCATAACGGCTTTGGTTACGATCCACTCTTCTGGCCAGAGGATGCTCCAGGTAAGACCATGGCAGAGCTTGAGCCTGACGAGAAGAACGCTATCTCTCACCGTTTCCACGCTCTGCAAAACCTTTCCAAGCAGATTCAGGGATAGACGGCGTAGGCTTCGCGTTAGATTCGCGTCAGGCCCATGTCAGATTCTGGACAGATAACTGCCATCGCGTCAGCTTTGCGTCAGAATCGCGACAGATTAGCGACAGAAACACGCCATATAACAGGTCAAAACCGGTCAGCGAGATATTTGTTCTTCTCGCCGACCGGTTACTTTTTTGCTTGCTTCAAATGTTAAACTAAATGTAACTGTGACTTCTGTCTTGGAGGAAAGCATGAGGATTGTTCGCACCCGCGATTACGAGGACATGAGCAGAAAAGCTGCAAATGTCATTTCTGCACAAATTATTTTGAAGCCAAATTGCGTTCTTGGCCTTGCAACTGGTTCAACGCCAATTGGCACCTATGCTCAACTCGCTGATTGGTGCAAGAGGGGAGACCTGGACTTTTCGCAGGTTTCTACGTATAACCTTGACGAGTACCGCGGTCTTTCTCACGACGATCCTCAGAGCTATCACTATTTCATGCGCAAAAACCTCTTTGACCTGGTAAATATTAATCTTGAGAACACTCATGTGCCCGACGGCTCTAATCCTGACGTCGAGGCAGCTTGCGCCGAGTACGATAGGCTTGTTGCTAAGGCTGGCTATCCTGACCTGCAGCTTCTTGGTATTGGTCACAACGGTCACATTGGCTTCAACGAGCCCGACGACCATTTCTCCAAGGGTACGCACTGCGTTGACCTCACTGAGAGCACCATTCAGGCAAACAGTCGCCTGTTTGAGCGCATGGAGGACGTCCCTCGTCAGGCTTACACCATGGGCACGCAGACCATCATGTTCGCGCGCAGCATTCTGATTGTCGCTAGCGGTGAGGACAAGGCTAAGGCTGTTTACGACATGTGCTTCGGCAACGTTTCGCCTCAGTGCCCAGCCTCTATCCTGCAGCTTCATACTAACTGCACCGTTATTGCTGACGAGGCCGCCCTCTCGCTCTGCCCAGCTGAGTAAGGTCAAATCGGTTCAAAAAGTTTCAGAACAGCATCTGCCGAGAAAAACAAAACTCCCATTCACGAGAATGGGAGTTTTTTCTTACAGTTTATGATGCGTAAGCGTTGTACGTGCACGTTTAGTGACGCTTCGCAAGCGCGCATTTATTGGGGTCCAAAAATATTAATAGTCCTTGTAGTAACTGCTGATAGCCAAAAGAACCTGGTAGTTAAGGCCAAGCACATAGTCTCCCTGATCGGTATGAACCGTGCGAAGCGTAAACTCAAGATTGTCACCAACCGTGATTTTATCGCCATCTTTTTTGCCAGTACGAGACATATCGCCAGTTGTAAGTGGGAAAATTCTTCCAGCTGGATTGACCGAAGTAACAAAGAATATAAAAGGCTCGACGGCGTTTTCACCAGGGTTGATGTGCAGTTGTTTGAAAATCTGACTGTTTGTTGACACATAGACTACTTCGTTTCTGTCAAACTCCTTCTTCAGCTCTGGAAGAGTCGCTGCTACCCAAGGTAGATCATGGTGAACAAAGGGATTGTCGCTCGCGAGCGACTGCGAAATAGGCGAGCCGTACTGATAGACGTAAACGATCTTGTTGTAGAGCTCGTTGACATCGTTGACAGTCGTCTGAGCTGGTGCGGCCTGATTAGCCTGAACAAGCTCGATGAGGTTCATGGAGTTGAGCTGGTCCGATGAGGCGCCTTTGGACTGTGCTTCTGAAACGGTCAATCCACCAAATGCAAATGACCCCACGCCAAATACCAGGCAAAGTGCGGACAACGCAACAAGAACTTTAGATGATTTCTTTTTGGAAAGAAATGCAATAACGACAGCAAGAGCAACAAAAATAAGCACGATATACCAGGTCTTACTAATGGCATATCCCAGAGTCTCAGTCATTGGGCCTCCTCGTGTAGTAAGTTAGTTACTAATTTTATCAGAGGACCCCTATTTGTCATAAATTTGTTGGGGTTCTGACGCGATGCCGCCGCAAACCTGACGCGAATCCGTTGCGAGTCTGACGCGATGTCGCCGCAGGTCTGACGTGGATCTGACGCCAGTCCCATGCCAGCCCGATGCGATCTTCTCGCAAACCTGATGCGAACCTGACCGATCGACTGATGTTGTTCCCGTGACATTTGTCGTAAAACCTTGAGATTTTATTTTCTACCTCGTATAGTGGAGTTTCGGAAATTCTGACTATTGTTTGTCGACCGGTACATATCTCCGACACATCAACGTGTCGCACCGCAAACGTACTGATTGACTTGGAGGATTGATGGAAAACGAGATTCCACCAGTTAATCGTGTAGACGAGATTCACGAGAAGCTCAGTGCACTTCAGGGTCAAAAACTCAAGGTCAAGGCCAACATGGGTCGTTCTCGTATTGTTGAGCGCACAGGCACTCTGGTCATGGCCCATCCATCTCTTTTTATCGTTGAGGTTGGCGAGCGTCGCGGTCGCACCGCCCGCCAGTCCTACCAGTATGTTGACGTTCTGACCGGCACCGTTGAGCTTTTTGACTACGAGACCGGCGAGCGTTTGTTTGATTTTGAGTTTGAAGAGTAGTTCAGAAGCGCACGCATTACTTCGACTAGGCTCACACTCATGGCTGCCTCTTCGTCCAAGTTTGGACGACAAACCATCAAAATTCCTTGCAAGGTCAATCTTCACCTGGGCATTCACGCCCAGAAGGACCAGCGAGGATACCATAAAGTAGATTCGCTCATGGTCCCCGTTGCCTTGTACGACACAGTTGTTGTCGATGACGCACCGGAGCTTACGGTTACGCATGAGCCGCAGCTCTGCGTGTTGCCCGAACGCACTACAACCTGGAAGGCCGCGGTTCTTCTCGCCAATAAGCTGGGCGTTTCCCCAGATGTTTCCATTGATGTTCAAGTGCATATTCCCGAGAAGGCCGGTCTGGGCGGATCGTCCGCCGACGCTGCCGCGACGCTCTATTTGCTTGCCCAGCGTTGGGGTGTTGACCCGCTAGACCCGCTGGTAGTTGAGGTAGCCAAGGCTGTGGGCGCAGACGTTGCGTTCTTCTTAGACCCACGGCCATCGCTTATGTTGGGCGCTGGGGATACGCTGGTAGAAACCTATGCGTCTACCGTTGACGCTCCGCTTGCTATTGTTTTACCAGCAGAAACAGGTGTCGTTACCAAGGAAGCTTACGACCAGTTTGACGCATCGCCAATTGCACCGGAATCTTACGAGAATCTGTCCGCACTTTTGCGCGCTGCTGGTCAGGATGCTGCTGCCAGCGATCACGATGCAAGTAAGCGATTCATCCAACAGGTAGAAAGCCTCCTCTTCAACAACCTTGCACCGGCAGCAAAATCGCTAAAACCACAGGTAGCCGAGGTAGAGGAGTGGCTAAAGGCGCAGCCTGGAGTTCTTGGCGCTCAGGTTTCCGGCTCAGGTAGCAGCTCTTTTGCACTTTGCGAATCACGCGATGCCGCAGAAGCAATTGCCGCCACGGCTCAAGCAAAAGGTTGGCGAGGCTTCTCCACCACCTGCAAGTTGTAGTGGTAACATAGAGCGGCAAATGTTTGATGGATTTATCCCATCGGACGAGGCAAAACATAACGGGTTGTGGCTCAGCTTGGTAGAGCGCTCGGTTCGGGACCGAGAGGTCGCTGGTTCAAATCCAGTCAACCCGACCATTTTTCCTGATAATCAGTGAACTTCCACCGTTTTTACCGCGAAATAAGCGTTTTGGTACCCAAAGTGGTAAAAAATGCGTTTAGTTGGAATATACAAAAACGCATGTATTCTATGCAGGTCATCTACCAGCGTAAACCTTCGGTCAAATTTGATTGAAACTTTTATGAGAAAACCCAACTGGGAAAACGTAAGTGCCAAAACGCCGAACTAGAAAATTAATTTCCAACTAAACGGATTTTTTACCCAAATCAGACACTACTTTCCGTCATATCAATTTCTTGATTAGTTTCATTGCATATTCAAGGCTGTTTATACGCTTTTGGTTAGGTGGACACATAATCGCCCGGACCTTGTATCAACCGTTCCTTAAAAATCTACATGACAGCTCCATGAGCATACTTCTTCACTGTTTTGAGCTTCTTTTTTCTATCAAATGAACATTGTGAACGTTTAGGCCTACAAAAACATAAATAAATCGACACAAAATAAACACAAATGGATTACAATCAGACGAAGTGCACTACGTTTAAGGCAACGCGCGTACCGTCGTTTCTACGCGCTTGCACACACGCGTTTTGTTGAAAGGGGTTTTGTATGCCTGTTGTTGAGTTTTTTGTAAACGTGTTATCAACACCAGCCATCCTAGTTGGTCTTGTTGCCCTGCTAGGTTTGGCGCTTCAGGGAAAGCCAG
Organism: Atopobium sp.; assembly: GCA_015259045.1. GTDB lineage: Bacteria > Actinomycetota > Coriobacteriia > Coriobacteriales > Atopobiaceae > Lancefieldella. Next base: position 6,180 of record JABZHD010000029.1, read on the forward strand.
TTGAGGACCTCATCAAGGGCACCCTCAAGACCATCGTTGGCTTCCTTGTTCTTTCTGCAGGTGCAGGTTTCTTGCAGACCGGTTCCCTCCTTGCCTTTGGCGAGATTTTCAACTTTGCCTTTGACATGCAGGGTGTCGTCCCAAACAACGAGGCCGTCGTCTCGCTGGCACTTGGCGAGTTTGGTCAGGCAACCGCAATCATCATGTGCATCGGCATGGTCCTGAACATTGTCCTCGCACGTTTTTCTCGCTTTAACTACATCTTCCTCACCGGCCACCACACTCTCTACATGGCAGCTATGCTCGCCATCATCCTGCACGTCGGTGGTCTTTCCGGTTGGATGCTCTACATCTCCGGCGCATGCCTGCTTGCTCTGATTATGGTTCTGTCTCCTGCATACTGCCAGCCAACCATGCGCAAGGTTACCGGCAGCGATTCCGTTGCACTTGGCCACTTCGGCGGCGCTGGTTACTGGCTTGCCGGTATGGTCGGTAAGCTCTTTGCTTCCGATCGCGAGAATAGCACCGAGAATATCAAATTCTCCAAGCGCCTGATCTTCCTGCGCGACAACACCGTTTCTATTGGTCTGACCATGATCGTCATGTTTTTGGTTATCACCGGCGTCGCTGTTAGCCGTGGCCTTCTAACCCTGGTACCTGCAGGAACTGCCGCTGCAGAGTTTGCCTCTAACCCACAGTATGCGGGCCTTCAGCACCTCGGCGACCTGCTGAACATTGGTACCGAGACCACCACTAACTGGATTGTCTGGGCATTTACCCGCGGCCTTTCCTTCGCAGGTGGTGTTTACATCATTCTGTCCGGTGTCCGTCTGATCATTGGCGAGATTGTTCCTGCATTCAAGGGTATTGCTCAGAAGCTTGTCCCTGGTGCAAAGCCAGCAATCGACTGCCCAATCGCATTCACCTATGCTCCAAACGCCGTTATCATCGGCTTCCTGAGCTCCTTCGTTGGCGGCATCCTGGGTCTGCTTATCCTTGGTGTCATTAATGCACAGATCGCAGCTATTGCCCTGATTCTCCCAGGCGTTGTTCCTCACTTCTTCTGCGGCGCAACCGCAGGTGTCTTTGGTAACGCAGAGGGCGGCATCAAGGGCTGCATCGCTGGCTCTTTTGTCCACGGCCTGCTCATTACCTTCTTGCCTGCACTGTGCATGCCAGTCTTTACTCTCATGGGCTTCACCTCCGCTACCTTCTCCGACGCTGACTTTTCCATCATGGCGCTGATCTTTGGTAACGTTGCTCTGAACGTCCAGGGTGCAGTTCTCACGGGCATCTGCGTTATCTGTTTCTGCCTCCCAATTCTCTTCAACCTTGTTGCTCCTAAGAAGGCAGAAGAGAAGAAGGCCGAGTAGCATCCGCTTACAGAATTGCAGATAAACATCGCAGTTACTGTAGAAAATGCGAGTAGAATCTAAGTATCTAGGTCGGGCTTCGTCCTTGGATGGGGCCCGACTTTTTAACCCACGTAACCCACATATCACACGTGGTGAATTGAAAGGGGCTTTTATGGCTATCCAGAAGATCCTTTGCTGTTGCGGAAGTGGACTTGGCTCCAGCCTTATGGTTGAGATGCAGATCCAGGACGTCCTGAACGAGCTGGGCGTGAGCGGCGTCGAGGTTGAGCACTCAACCGTTTCCGACGTTACTCCTGGCGCAGCTGACCTCTTTATTGTTGCTCGCGACCTTGAGGATTTTATCGCCGGCATTCCAGAAGACGAGAAGATCGTTCTCTCTAACATTCTTGATAAGGATGAAATGAAGGAAAAGCTTACCGAGAAGTTCGGTCTGTAAGCGCGGTTTTGCATATAGCATGTGAAAGGAAATTACATGGACGTCGACCTTAAACAGGTTGCTCGTGAGGTGCGTAAAAGCATTCTCACGCAGGTCTTTACGGCCAAATCCGGCCATCCCGGTGGCTCACTTTCTGCAACAGAAATCCTGACGTATCTCTACTTCAAGGAGATGCACGTAGACCCCACCAAGCCTAACTGCCCCTGCAGGGATCGCTTTGTGCTTTCAAAGGGTCATGTTGCCCCAGCGCTTTACGGCGTTTTGGCCGAGCGCGGTTTCTTCCCCAAGGAGGAGCTCAAGACCTTCCGTGCGCTCAACTCACGCCTTCAGGGTCATCCAAACATGAACGACACACCTGGCGTTGACATGAGCACCGGTTCCCTGGGCCAGGGTGTTTCAACCGCTGTTGGTATGGCGCTTGCGGGCAAGAAGTTCAACAAGGACTACCGCGTCTACGCACTCTTGGGTGACGGCGAGATCGAGGAAGGCCAGGTCTGGGAGGCAGCTATGTTCGCCGGCAATCACCAGCTTGATAACCTCACACTCATCGTTGACAACAATAACCTGCAGCTCGACGGCACACTCGAGCAAATCAATACGCCACAGCCAATTGGCGAGAAGTTCAAGGCGTTCAAATTCTACGTCATTGAGGTAGCTGATGGACACGACTTTGACCAGCTTGCAGCTGCATTTGCTGAGGCTCGCACTATTACGGGTCAGCCGACCGTTATCGTTGCCCACACCGTAAAGGGCAAGGGCGTCTCCTTCATGGAGAACCAGGTAGGCTGGCACGGCAAGGCTCCTAACCAGGAGCAATACGAGCAGGCACTTAAAGAGCTTGAGGGAGAGGTGGCATAACATGGCAGACGTACAGAAAATTGCCACCAGAGAGGCTTACGGAAAAGCCCTGGTAGAGCTTGGTAAAGAGCACGACGATCTTCTCGTCTTTGATGCTGACTTGGCAGAGGCTACTCGTTCCGGCAAGTATGGCGAGGAGTATCCTGATCGCTTTGTGGACTGCGGAATTGCTGAGGCCAACATGATTGGTATGGCAGCTGGCGTCGCAGCTACTGGTCACAAGGTCTTTGCAACTTCGTTTGCAATGTTTACGTCTGGTCGTGCGTTTGAGCAGATCAGAAACTCGGTGGGTTACCCTCACCTAAACGTTAAGATTGGCGCTACCCACGGAGGTCTCTCGGTAGGAGAGGACGGCGCTACTCACCAGTGTAACGAGGATATTGCTGTTATGCGTACCATTCCTGGTATGACCGTTATCATCCCGTCTGACGCCGTTGAGGCTGAGGCCGCCGTCAAGGCCGCTTACGACCATGACGGTCCTGTTTACATGCGCTTTGGCCGCCTTCCAGTTCCTGTATTCAATACCAACCCTGATTACCATTTTGAGCTGGGCAAAGGCATTGTCCTCAAGGAGGGCACTGACGTCACGCTGGTAGCTTGCGGCCTTATGGTTCCTGTAGCACTTGAGGTTGCTGAGCAGCTGGCAGCCGAGGGTGTCAACGCTGAGGTTATTAACATCCATACCATCAAGCCTCTGGATACTGAGTTGATTACCGCTTCTGCAGCAAAGACCGGCAAGGTTGTGACCATTGAGGAGCACTCCGTTATCGGCGGTCTGGGCAGCGCGGTCTGCCAGGCACTTTCCGAGAACGCTCCTGTTCCTGTTAAGGTCATCGGCGTCCAGGACACCTATGGCGAGTCCGGACCAGCTCTTCAGGTTCTTGCCAAGTACGGCCTGGATACCCCAAGTGTCCTTGCATCCGTCAAGGACTTCTTGAAGTAAGTGCTTACGTCCTCGGCGCACGTCACTGAGCGTCCTCCGAGCGTCAATGCGTCTCAACAGCGCATGTTACCGTCGCACAAACAAAGCCCTTCTCGTCATCTGGCGAGAAGGGCTTTTTGCGTGCAGAGAATTTGCAGTGCTATCAGATCGCTCAGTATTACCGCGCCTGAAAAGTGCAAAGAATCTGTATTTGAGCCACCGATTCTTTTGCAAAATCAGGCGAATCCACAGATTCTTTGATGAAATCAGGCGCGAGAAAGTTAAAGCAATTATGCCGGATTCATGAGCCTGAAATGCTCATTTAGTC
>JABZHD010000002.1 GCA_015259045.1 Atopobium sp.
GATACAGAATATGTATTGGGCTTTGAGGGAGATATTGCAACCTCGCATATGCCTGGTTCAAAAGTGGTTGGCCCTGCAACTGAGGTTCTGGAAAGTGGCCGCATGGAGACGTTTGTCTCGGTAGATAGCCGTCAGCAGGTACTACAAAGGCGCGGTGGCTTTGGCAATGGCGGCAGCTCCTTTGGCATCATTGTTCCGTTGATTGTTCAGGATCACACAGTTGGCACTATCAAGCTCTACTATCGTCGCGGTATTGAAATTGATCGCACGCAGCTTGCAATTGCTGAGGGACTGGGCGAGCTTCTCTCCACACAGCTTTCCTCGTACGAGCTTGACCGTCAGGCAGAGTTGACCGCTCGTGCCGAGGTCAAAGCCTTGCAGGCACAGATTAATCCGCATTTCTTGTTCAACACGCTCAACACCATTGCATCTCTTACGCGTACAAACCCCAATAAGGCACGCGATTTGCTTCGTGAGTTCTCTGTGTTTTATCGCCGTACGCTTGAGAGCTCTCAGGGTGCGCTCATTCCGCTTTCTCAGGAATTGACACAAACGCGCAGGTATTTGACAATTGAGAAGGCGCGTTTTGGAGAAGAACGTATTCAAGAGTCTGAGCATGTCGATGAGGGATGCGAAGATATTCAGGTACCGTCTTTTTTGATTCAGCCTATTGTCGAGAATGCCGTGAGGCACGCTATGAAAGATGAAGGCGCCCTCCATATTGACATCCACGTCACACGCGATGATGATGATATCCTTATATCTGTTGCTGATGATGGTCTTGGAATGGATGAAGAGACTGTTTCTCGCTTACTTAATGGTCAAGGTCCTATCCCGCAGGATTCTTCGGGGAGAAATAGGGGCACGGGTATTGCCATTAAGAACGTAGCTGAGCGAGTTGAGCGCTTCTACGCCGTTGGCTCTGGCATGGAAATCATGTCTAAACCAGGGCAGGGTACGTGCGTGACACTCAAGCTTGCAGGTGCGGCACTGCAGGCAACGGCATAGTAGTATCGGTTTTTGCTTAACGCTGCGTTAGGCCGTTGGGAGATGAATGACATGCGTGCCATGATTGTTGATGACGAGGCTCCAGCCCGTTCTGAACTCAAGTTCTTGCTTGAGGAGACCGGACGTCTCGAGGAAATCATTGAGGCCACAAGTGCAAGGGATGCTGTCGAGAAACTCATGGAGTCTCGCGTTGAGGTCTTGTTCCTCGATATCTCCATGCCTAAGACAAATGGAATGCAGCTTGCAGAGGCCCTTCACAAGCTGAAGAATCCTCCTCAGATTGTGTTTGTCACCGCATATAGCGAGTACGCGCTGGATGCATTTGGCGTTAACGCGGTAGATTACCTGATGAAGCCCGTTGAGACCGAGCGCCTTGAGCAGGCTCTTGATAAGGTTGAGGAGCGCCTTCGTCCTCAGTCTCCTATGGCAACCATTGAGCGAATTCCTGTCATTAAGAGCGGAAGCAAGGTTCTTGTTCCCATTGATCAGATTCGCTTTATTGAGGCAAAAGACGATTATTCTTGCATCTATACAGAAGACGATCGCTTCTTGTCTACTATTTCTCTGCAAAAACTTGAAGAGCGCCTTGCTCCACACGGATTCTTCCGCATTCATCGTAGCTTTATCGTGAATCTTGAGTATGTTGACGATGTTGAGGTTATCTCTGCTGGTATCCTACAGTTGACTATTCAGGGATTTGAGGAGCGTCACATTTCGGTTTCACGCCGTCGTGTGGTTGCACTCAAGCGAGCACTGGGACTGTAGAAGCTCAAAGGGTTTCTCGCCAGCAGCTAAAAGCGCACGTAGGAGTTTGGTATGGCACTGGTAAGGTTTGACGTAATTTCAGATACGCATGGGTATTTGTCATCTGAGTTGCTTGAAGCTCTGCAAGGCGCCAACTACATTGTGCATGCAGGAGATATTACCTCTAACGCCGATTATCAAACACTGCAAAAGATTGCTCCCGTTAAGCTTTGCCTGGGCAATAATGACTTTTGCTACAACTATGGCCCCATGGTAAAGAAAAAGATTATTTTCTTTGCGGCCGGTTTAAAGTGGCAGGTATGCCATTATCGCGAGAGGCTTGACCTGGTTAAATGCAATATTGCTATCTGCGGTCACACGCATAAGCCTTTTGTACAGCGTGACGAGTGGACCAATACACTTGTAATGAATCCAGGAAGCCCTACCTACCCGCGCGGTCGCGAGGGCGCAACAATGGGACGTATTATTGTTGATGATGAAACAGCCCAGGTAGTCAGCGCAGAGATTATTAGTCTGTCTTCGCTTGAGGTGCTTTCTTCTTGTAAATAAGCGATGGAATCATCAGCTTGGTAAAGAGAACCAGCCATACAAGGGCAAGCGAGAAACCACCAATAACGTCGGTGGCGTAGTGTACGCCCAGATAAATTCTGCTTACGCCAATCATAATGATGACACCTGAGAACAGGCCACACCAAATCCAGCGCTGAAGTTTGTCTTTCTCGTAATGCCAGACAAGCCAAATAAGCAGGCCATAAAAAGCCATCGAGAACATCGAGTGGCCCGAGGGGAAGCTATAGCCGGTTTCAACTACCAGTCTAAATCCATCGGGACGAGGGCGCTGGACAATAGCTTTAAAGATAAGGTCAACAATGACAACACCGCCAAGGTTAATAGAGGCGAGCCTGCCAACACTTGGTCCTGGCGCAAACGCGGCAACCACAATAAGCATGACAATAACGGTGACAGGACTTGCGAGTCCAGAGAACCCTTCCATTATCTCAGTGAGAAGGGGAGTTCTCAGGTGGACAACAAAGAGCCTGTAGGCAAAGTGATCAATGCCGATGACGTCACCTTCAGAAACGTCAATCAACAGAAAAATAAAGATTGCTGAAGAGACAAGCAGAATGATGGTAGAAAGGCTAGAGCGCAGGCGCTGTAGAAAGAGGCGCTTACGAACTCCTTTTAAAAGTCCTGTCTGTTGGGCATCAAGGCTTTTATCGGCCATTAGTTCTCCTTGTAACAAAAAGGCGGCACGCCGATAGACGTACCGCCGCTTAGTTCAATGATAAGCCAGCGCAGCCGCGTGGCACACAAGAACTTACAGGTTAGCGTTGAGCTCAGAAACGAGGTCAGCCTTAGGAAGGTTGCCAACCATAGTGTGAACAGGCTCACCGTTCTTGAAGAGGATGAGGGTAGGGATGGAGACGATGCGGAAACGAGTTGCAAGATCTGCCTCGTCATCAACATTTACCTTGTAAACGTCAAGCTTGTCTGCCATCTCATTGCCAACCTCCTCGACAACTGGACCAAGAGCACGGCAAGGACCGCACCAAGATGCCCAGAAATCAACAAGAACAGGCTTGTCTGCGTTTGCAAGAACAGAATCGAACTCTGCAGTAGTAAGCTGCTGTGCCATAACGAACCTCCAGTTACACACGGCCTTTAGGCCATTTAATTTCAAGCACTAGCAAACTTATCCCCAAATTAGAAAAGTGTATACACATAACTTTGTAGACTTGCTCAAATTGTGAATTACGTGCATAGTTGGCATATAAGAAAGAGGTGCGCATGCCAAGCGAAAGATCTATGCGAAAAGAAGCCTACATGGCAAAAACAACGCATGAGTTTGGAGATTTTGCTGCTCAGGGGGTGTGTATGGCAGGCAATGCTTTTGCATCGGTTTTATTGGTAAAAGGGCAGGAAGACTTTGAAGAGGCTGAACTTTCTGCACTTAAAGCTTCTTTAGAGCATTTAGGCTATGCGCCTGAGGCATGGGCCACCTTGCTTACCACCACAAAAACAGGAGATCCTATAAATCCCCAGCTTGTCAGACAGGCGATAAGTGCTTTTAGCCCAGACACAGTGCTCATGGTAAATGACGCAGCAGTTACATCAGTGCGTGAGGCATACGCAGATGAGCTTGGTCAGCTTACAACTGACGCCGAGAAGACCTTCTCACCCCGTGTTCTTGTTCGTGTGTGTGGAATGCGCATGGTAAATCTTGATAACTTTGCCGGAGCGCTCGAGGACCCTCGTCAGAAGCAGTTACGCTGGGCTGCTATTAAACAAGTCCCACCTTTGGGAGAACCTTATTAGTAACGATTTGTCGTATTTTTTACGAAAAACGACATTGTGACGTTTCATGAGCGTTGCGAAGATTATCCTTGAGATAGTCAAAAGAAGGAGACTGGTATGGCATCACCTACAGCACCACATATTTTGCCTACTGACGCAACACAGACTAAAGCTTGGCGCGCACTTGCAGAGCATTACGCCAGCTTAAAAGATACAAAAGCTACGTTGAAGAACTGGTTTGCAGAAGACCCTCAGCGTGTCCAGAATTTTACGTTTGAGCTTGATCAGTTCTTGATTGATCTTTCTAAAAACCTTGCCACGCAAGAGACGCTTGACCTTCTGTGTGATCTTGCAGAAGAGGTCAAACTTGAAGAGCGTAGAGACGCTATGTATGCCGGCGAGCATATTAATACTACCGAGAATCGAGCGGTTCTCCACACGGCACTTCGTCGCCCGGCTTCTGAGGCCGGCACGCTTATTGTTGACGGACAAGACGTTGTCGCTGACGTTCACCAGACGCTGAACAAGATGTATGCCTTCTGTGACCGAGTTCGCTCGGGAGAGTGGAAGGGCGTTTCTGGCAAGCCTATCAAGGCTGTTGTAAGCATTGGTATTGGTGGCTCTGATCTTGGTCCTGTTATGGTCTACGAGGCCCTGAAGCCTTTTGCAGACGCAGGTATTACTGCTCGCTTTGTCTCCAACATTGACCCTGTTGACCTTGGCGAGAAAACCGAGGATCTTGATCCAGAAACAACACTCTTCGTTATTGTTTCCAAGACCTTTACTACGCTTGAGACTCTTACTAATGCTCGTTGTGCTCGCACATGGCTTTTGGAAAAGCTTGCTGAACAGGGCGTTATTGATGGTTCAGACGGTCAGAACGCAGAAGCTATTCGTAAGCATTTTGTTGCTGTCTCCACTGCACTTGATCTGGTAGAAGACTTTGGTATTGACCCAGAGAATGCCTTTGGTTTCTGGAACTGGGTTGGCGGCCGTTATTCGGTTGATTCTGCGGTTGGTCTGGTACTGGCAATTGTTTTTGGTCCACAGCGTTTTGCAGAGTTCCTGAGCGGCTTTAACGCAGTTGATGAATACTTCAAGGCCACTCCTCTGAGGCAAAATGTTGTTGCTCTTATGGGTCTCTTAAATGTTTGGTACGTTAATTTCTTTGGAGCGGCATCTCATGCGGTACTTCCATACAGCCAGTACCTGCATAGATTCCCTGCGTATCTCCAGCAGCTTACCATGGAGTCCAACGGCAAGTCTACGCGCTGGGATGGCACTGCGGTTACATCTAACACAGGTGAGATTTTCTGGGGAGAGGCTGGTACCAACGGTCAGCATGCTTTCTACCAGCTTATTCACCAGGGAACCCAGATCATTCCCGCTGACTTTATTGCGTTTGTAAATACTGCCTTTGCCACCAAAGATGCAGACCTAGACGTCCATGAACTCTTCCTCTCCAATTTCTTTGCGCAGACTAAAGCGCTTGCTTTTGGTAAGACTGCTGATGAAGTCCGTGCTGAGGGAACGCCAGAGTGGATGGTTTCTGCACGCGTCTTTGAAGGAAATAGGCCAACTACTTCTATCTTTGGAAAAGAGCTTAATCCTCGTGCTATCGGTACGCTTATTGCACTCTACGAGCACATTACCTTTGTTGAAGGTGTTGTGTGGGGCATTGATTCCTTTGATCAGTGGGGCGTAGAGCTTGGTAAGCAGCTTGCAAAGCAGATTTTCCCTGCAATTCATAACGATGAAGAGTTGGCAAAACAAGACGCTTCAACTCAGTCCCTTGTTGATTTCTATCGCAGAAACAGAACATAACACGTTACGTAACATAAAATTATTTTTTATCTCATGTTAAGAAGGTCATCTTGTATGGCCTTCTTTTTTATTTTTTAGAAATGTATTTCGAGGAGTGTTGAGCTGACATTTCTTTATCTAATATTTGTAATACTACTATTTTTATATTCATATATGAAAAAAATATATGCATATTTAGATTAGCTAGTAGAACACTTATTTATCTGATTAATCAAACAATTTGAATAAAATTTAAAAAAATAATGCATCAAAAATATTAAAAATTTCGGATTACCAGCTGTCTCTGTACGACTTTGTGTTATAACCGCTACTCATGTGACGCCTAGTCTGGGATGTAGTTTTTAAAGGATAAATAATTTACATAACAGGCTAGAAATTTCGAGTTGGTGTAGTACGGCTGTGTTACAGCCGAAGTACAGCCACAGTGGAGATGTCTGGAATGGAGCGGTAATGAAGTACCTTTTGCTCGTAAGTCATGGAACGTTTGCACCAGGTCTGCATAGCGTAATGGACATGCTGATGGGACCCAGAGAAAACATCTTGAGTTACAGCATGGAAGATGGCGTGGGAGCAGTTGAATATAGAGAGAATTTGTCAAAAATTCTTGAGCCACTTACTGCTGACGACGAGGTTGTTGTTCTTGGTGACATTATCGGTGGCTCTCCACTTACTAATGCGCTTGATCTTCTCGCCAAAAAAGGCCTGCTTTCTCATACCGTGGCTTTTAGTGGTGCCAATCTTCCCATGGCAATTGGTGCTTTGATGGCAATCGATGATGGCCTAAGTGGTGAAGCTCTTGTGTCATCAGTCCTGAATGAAGGAAAAAATGGCGTTAATCAGATTGTCCTAGCCCTTGAAGACGATGACGAGGAAGACCTTTAGTAATTACTGCAAGTACGCGTAGTTGCTTGCGTAAGAAATATGTTAGGAGAAAACATGATTTCATTTGTTCGTGTTGATGACCGCATGATTCATGGTCAGACAGTCACTCGTTGGGCCCTTGAGGTTCCTTGTGACGGAATCATTGCAGTTAATGATGCGGCTGCATCAAATCCTGTCCTTAAGTCTGCTTACAAGTCAGCAGCACCTGACAAGAAAGTATTTGTTTGGACATTTGATCACTTCAAAGAGAGCGCTCAGAAGGTTCTAGACAGCGATTCTCGTTATTTTCTTATTACTAAAAACCCAGTCGACATGAAGAAAATTCTTGTTGACTTTGGTTTTAAGCCAGGAATTAACACGGTCATTATCGGTCCTGGTAATGACCGTCCTGGTGCGGTAAAGCTGGGCAACAACCAGTCCTTTACTCAAGAAGAGGGACAGGCATTTGAGGATATAACCAAAGCTGGTTATACCGTTCAATTTGCTCTTCTTAAAGAAAAGGCAATTGGTGAGTGGCCTAAATTCCGCGAGAAGTTTGACGTAAAGTAGTATTCGGAAGGCGATTTTTATGGCAATTAATGCGTTTCAAGCTGCCCTTTTGGGTTTGTTTGCATGCCTTGCGTCACTACCTGGCATGGCTGGTACTACCGTAGGTAACTATACCCTCGGTCGTCCACTTGTTGCAGGTCTTGTCGTTGGTGTCATTCTTGGTGACGTCCAGACTGGCATTATTGTTGGTGCAGCAATCCAGTTGGTCTACATTGCACTCGTAACACCTGGCGGAACTGTTTCTGCTGACGTTCGTGCAGTTTCCTACATTGGTATTCCTCTAGCAATTCTTGCAATCAAGGCTTATGGTCTTGATCCAAGCTCTGTTGAGGCTGCATCTCAGGCAGCTGCTATTGGCGCAGCTGTTGGTACTCTTGGTACCGTCTTGTTCTACGGCACCGCTACCATGAACCTTGTATGGCAGGGTATTGGCTGGCGTGCAATGGAGAGCAAAGAGTGGGGTCGTATTAAGAAGACCATTCCAATGGTTGACTTTGTATTCCCTTGGGTTTCTCACATTCTTTTCTCGTTCATTCCAACATTCTTCATTTGCATGGCTGGCGAGAGCATGGTTGGCATCATGAAGGAATACCTCCCTATGAACGGTATCCCAATGATGACCCTCTTCACCGTTGGTACCCTTCTTCCTACCGTTGGTGTTGCAATTTTGTGCAAGCAGGTTATTACCAAGCCTCTTGATTGGGTAACTTTTGCCTTTGGCTTTATCCTTGCTGGCGCACTTGGCCTGAACCTCATTGTCTCTGCAGTCGTAGCAGTCTTCTTTGCTGTTCTTAACTATCAGCTTCAGCAGGCAAAGAATGTTCGTTTGGCTGCTGCAGCATCAGGCAATGTAAGCGCAGACGATGAAGAAGAGGAGGATATTTAATCATGGCTGAAAAGAAAACCATTTCTCAGAAAGCACGCAATAAGTCTTTCTTGAGCTGGATTTACGGCAATCTTACCTGCTTCTCTCAGGAGCACATGCAGACATTTGGTTACCTTGCATCCATGCTTCCAATCGTTGACGAGCTTTACGATACTGATGACCAAAAGGTTGAGGCGCTTTCTACCTATACAACCTTCTTTAATACCGAGCCACAGATTGGTTCTATGGTTGTTGGCTTGACCGCTTCTCTTGAAGAGGCTCGCGCAAACGGCGAGGCAATCGACGATGAGACCATCAATGGTCTTCGCGCTGGTCTTATGGGCCCTCTTGCTGGTCTTGGTGACTCCATTATCGTTGGTACCTTTATTCCAATTCTTCTTGGAATTGCACTTGGCCTTTCTAAGGGTGGCTCCGTTCTTGGCCCACTGTTCTATGTTGTGGTCTGGAACCTCATTATGTACTTCGGCATGAAGTTTGCTTACGACCAGGGCTATAGCCTGGGCTCTTCTGCTGTTGAGGCACTTGTTGGTCCTGAGTCCGAGGCTCTCCGTAGCTCCATTGTTATGATTGGTACTATGGTCATTGGCTCTGTTGCTGCTACATGGATTAACGTCACAACTTCTCTGAATATTGCTGGTGTTGACATTCAGACAACACTTAATGGCATCTTCCCTAAGGTATTGAACCTTCTGTTTGTATACCTTTGCTGGTGGTTGATGACTAAGAAGAAGCTCAGCCCAACTGTTGTTATGCTTATTCTTGTTGTTGTAGCACTTGTTGGCGTTGTTATTGGCGTCTTCAACCCAGGTCTGTCTTACTAATTTTTTGCGCAAAATCCTGTCTGGCGCAGAAAAGACAAACGTAATAAAGTGGCATCGTCATACGGCGATGCCACTTTTGATTGAGAGTTTTTATGAGCAAGAAAAACTATGTAGGAGCAGCTTCTCATTCGCACGAGGATAACCCTTTGGTTGTCGAGGCTCGTATGCAGACAAAAGCTCTTGGAACACTAAGCGTTTATAGAAGAGCCGCTTATTCTGGCATCGCAATTGGAGCATGGCTTATATATCTCAGCGTGTACGGAAGTCTCTCTACAAGTTCTATGGCAACGGCTGTGCTCGTGGGCGGCATAGTTCTTCTCGTCATATCTGTTCCTATAGCTGGAATTTTGCATGTAGGTATCTCAAGAGGAAAAAAGAACGTCGAGAAGATCATCAAAGCAATTGAAAAAAATTCGTCAAAAAATGCATAGAAGCGATACGATCTGTGCAAAGATTTCTCTAATAGGGTAGAGTATCTACAGCGCATTGAGCGGGTGCGGATGACGTGACACCTCGAACCTGGTCAGGGTCGGGAGACAGCAGCCATAAGGGGTCACTCGCGGGCATCCGTTCCCACTCAATGCGCTTTTCTTAGGCGTATAGTGTGTTTGCCGCGACATTTGTCACGACGATTGGACTTCGATGGGTTTTGTAAACTACATCATTGAGCTGCTTAGAGATCCTCGTGCATTTATTGCTTCAATGATTGCCACAGGTCCTCTTGCTGCGTACGGCTTTGTTTTTCTGATTGTTTTTATTGAGACTGGCGTAGTCTTTTTCCCATTTTTACCAGGTGATTCTCTGCTTTTTGCAGCAGGATTTTTTGCCCACAATGGCGGTTTTAATATTGTTTTGCTGCTTGTTATTACGTGGGCTGCCGCAATTCTCGGCGATCAGATGAACTTTATGATTGGCCATTTCTTTGGTCAAAAAATTATTGCTTCTGGAAAAGTCAAAGCACTTACCCCAGAGCATCTTGAGAAGACTCAGAAGTTTTTGGACAAGCATGGTCATCTGGCAATTTTCTTAGGGCGCTTCTTCCCCTTTATCCGCACGTTTGTGCCTTTTATTGCGGGTATGGGCGGTATGCACTGGCGCAACTTTGGTATCTACAACATCCTGGGCGGCCTTACGTGGTCCACGATGTTTGTGCTGCTCGGCTATTTCTTTGGCGGCATTCCTGTAGTTCAGGAACACTTTGAGCTGCTGATTGTAGGAATTGTTGCGGTCTCGATCATCCCTACAATTGTGGGAATTGTTCGTGGACGCATGCATAAGGGCGAGAAGAACGACGAAGAAGCCACAGATAAGGAAGAAGATAAAGCGGAGTAAACGGCCTCTGTGCTTCTCGTAATTTGATGATAGAAATCCCGTCAGGAAAGACTCGGCCTGACGGGATTATTTTTACTCTTTGGAGAGCTGGTAGGTATCAGTAAAGGTGACGGTCTGACCGTTTTCCGTGTGGGTGGAAATAAGCTGAGCTACCACGCTGTTATCAGCAATATCAAAAGTAACTTTCAACTGTGGTTTTTGAGCTGTGCTGAGGGACGTGCTAGAAGCAGAATGAGCATCCAGACTTGCATTGGTTACATCAACCGTTCCAGAAACCTGAATTTGATCTCCGATGGTTCCAGAAGTAGTCAGAGAGACAGATGCGTTCTTGAACTCAGTGTCACCTGGATACCAACGGTACGAGGTGTTAAGCGCTCCATGGTTGTGGACAACACCCTCTGCGGTACCCGTAAGTACCAGCTGATCACGAGAAAAACCAGCAGACGTTACGGTCAGCGTTAAAGGATTAGTCCTGCCAGCATAACAAGGACTGCCGCTGCTGGCTTCACAGCTCACAAAGGTGCCCTTCCACGTTCCCACCAGTCCGCTGTAGTCGTACTTTAACCCTGCCGAAGGGCTGACTGTGTCTAGCGACCAGGTGCCCGTAGAGGCATCAAACGTAAACGAGGCAGTAATATCACAGGTGAGCGAGCCATAGAAGGTTGGCGAAACACCTGACATTCTTACCCAGCAAGTCTGCTGTTCACGATCAAAACCCGCATCAAGAACAGTAAACGTTGCGCCAGAGAACTGCGAGCTATAAGAAATAGCTTCGTTTGGATTTTTTTCATCAAGCTTGGCTAGTACATCGCCGATGGCATCAAGGACTTTTGTTGTGGAAACACCTGAAGTTGCCTGGTAGGAGACAGATTGGGTCTCTTCGTCACCAATAGCGTTCCAACCCTGGGTATTTGCGTATCCTAACTTGGAAATCTTTGTGGCAGCAATTGCGTTACCCGTGTAGGTAAAGCGTACGACAGAGTTGGCGTAGCCTGTGGCGCCAAACTGAGCAGCATCGCTGGAGATTGCCGTGGTACTTCTGGTGCGAGAAACAACTTCAATGCCCGTAAGGAGTAAGGACTCATCGGCATCATATTCACCAGGAGTCCATGTTGGAGCTGCTGCTCGTGTACGAGCGTCAGCGATAACAGTATCAGTTGAAGGAACGTTGCTCACGCGAATAAAGAAGACGATAACCGCAGATAAAAGAGCAAGACTTAAAAGCGCAAGAATGCCAGAAAGCAGGCTGTAGCGGCGTACAAACCTAAATAGCGCACGACGCCTACTGCGAAGATAGCTTGAGAACGTATCAGCAACATCTTTTATAGAGGTTGCATCATCGTCAGACGCTGCATCACTCGCGCTAGCAGCACTTTTGGAAGAAACCTCCGCAGCTTTGGACTCTGAGTGTTCGTGGGCGCTCTCTTCAAGCTCTTTGAGGCGAGCTTCTACAGCAGAAAGATCTTGTGTTAGAGCTGCATCGTTTACGATTTTCTCCAGGTCAGTTGTGCTATCTGCGTCGTTTTCAGAAGAGTCTTCATCTGAAACCGAGCCGTTCTCGTCCTCTTCGCCGTCTTCGTCTAGACCAGGGAAGATGGGGCTGACAACTTCCATAATGTAGTCTTCGTCAGCAGCAGCCATGTCAGCAGCAATAGGGTCGGTGACCTCTTCAAGCTCGTCGGTCTTCTCGCCAGCAGTGTCAGCTGCCTCAGCAGCCTGGGCATCAAGGGTCTTCTGATCAGAAGAGGTGACCTCTGCAGCAGGCGTGTTATCTGGTTGTGAAGTTTTGTTCTTAGAAGTCATAGCGCCTCATTACCGTATGAACCTGCTGTAATTTTCTCACAATTATGTAACTTGTGTACCCTCATCCTGTGCAGATAGCGAGGTATCGGTTTAAAAACCGCCTAGTGGTGGTACACTTCTTTAGTTGAATTCTCACCTCGCAAGCAGCTTTGCAACAGTTTGGTCGCATGCCAATGAGTAAAGCGCGCACGAGGCACTTATCTTAGGAGCAAGAATGCGTGACAAGCTAGAAAAAATCGTTGAGGCCTATGCTGAGCTTGAGCAAAAGCTTGCAGACCCAGCCGTTGTCTCTGATCCAAAAGAGTATGCTCGCGTAGCAAAAGAGCACTCTAATCAGGCGGACTTGGTTGCTCACGCCAATAAGTACATCACGGCCCTCGATGACATTGAGGCTGCAAAAGAGCTTCTCAACGCCACTTCTGATCCAGAAGAAAAAGAGATGTTGCAGGAAGATATTGCTGCTAATGAAGAGATGCTTCCTCAGCTTGAGGATGAGATCAAGGTCATGCTGATCCCAGGCGATCCAAATGACGAGAAGGACACTATCGTTGAGATTCGCGCTGGTGTTGGTGGCGATGAGGCGGCAATCTTTGCAGGCGACCTCTTCAAGATGTATGAGCGCTTCGCCGAGGCTCGTGGTTGGAAGACAGAGGTTCTGTCCAGCTCACCTTCTGAGGCAGGCGGCTTTAAGACTATTGAGTTTAAGGTCACAGGCGATAAGGTCTATTCAGTTATGAAGTATGAATCCGGTGTTCACCGTGTTCAGCGCGTTCCTAAGACTGAGTCTCAGGGCCGTATTCAGACCTCTACCGCAACCGTTGCAGTTCTCCCAGAGGCTGACGAGATTGATATTCAGATCAACCAGGAAGACCTGCGTATTGATACCTACTGCGCATCCGGCCCTGGCGGTCAGTGCGTTAACACCACGTATTCCGCAGTTCGTATTACTCACCTGCCAACAAATACCGTTGTTCAGTCTCAGGACCAGCGTTCTCAGATTCAGAACCGCGAGGTCTGCATGCAGATGCTTCGTGCTCGTCTTTACGAGATGGAGCTTGAGCGTCAGCAGGCTGAGCAGGGCGCAGAGCGTCTTTCTCAGATTGGTCATGGCGCACGTTCCGAGAAGATCCGCACATACAACCAGCCACAGGACCGCGTAACCGACCACCGCGTTGGCTTCAACGGCACCTACAATGGCGTTCTTCTGGGCGATACGCTGCCATCCGTTATTGAGGCTCTAGCTGCAGCAGAGCGTGCCGAGAAACTCGCTCAGGCTGTCTAAGGTGCAAACTTCATGACAGATGAAGTTTGGACAATCCAGAAAATTTTGACGTGGACTACTCAGCACCTGGAAAAGAAGGGTGATGAGCATCCACGTCTTTCTGCAGAATGGCTTCTGTCCGCAGTGACAGGCCTTTCTCGCGTTCAGCTCTACACCAACTTTGACAAGCCGCTTTCTGCGGATGAGCGCGCTCGTATGCGCGAGGCAATTAAGCGCCGTGCAGAGGGCGAGCCGCTTCAGTACGTGACGGGTGAGATGCCCTTTAGGCACCTGGTACTTACGTGCGAGCCTGGTGTGCTTATTCCACGACCAGAGACAGAAGTGCTGGTAGACGTTGCGCTCGAAGGCGTTGATGCAGCAATTCCAAACGCTAACGGAGAAGTGCGTGTACTTGAGGTTGGCGTTGGAACGGGCTGCATATCGCTCTCTATTGCCACTGAGCGCCCACAGACACGCGTCTACGCCACGGATCTTTCTCCTCAGGCGATTGCGCTGGCAACTCGCAACAGAGACGCCTTGGACCTCCAGGAGCGTGTAGAGCTCATTGAGTGCGACCTGGTAGAAGGTGTACCCGCTGAGCTTGCACAGTCCTTCTCGGTATTGGTGTCTAATCCGCCCTACATTCCTACAAGCGTACTTGAGCAGGAAGTTCCTGCCGAGGTCAAAGGCTTTGAGCCTGAGCTGGCGCTTGACGGGGGAGAGGACGGTCTGGACGTCTATAGGCGATTGCTCGAGGCTGCTTCGCATATGCTTCTACCTGGTGGTATGTTCTGCGTTGAGCTCTACGAGGGACACCTGGACAAGGCGGCGCACCTTGCCGAGGAGCAGGGTGTGTGGGAGTCCGTTGAGGTCAAAGAGGATCTGACGCACAGGCCGCGTATTCTTGTAGCGCGTCTAGCAAAGTAGCACTTCAGACGCTTGGCGAGAAAATCTGTGTAACGCATAACACCGCGCAGTACACAACACTGCGCAGCACACAACATCGAGCAGCACACAAGAAAGAGTTGAGGGTTTATGGGAGAGTACATCAAAGTTGATCAGATGAATCCGGATGCATCTGTAGTTTCTTTAGCTGTTGAGGTAGCACGTCGCGGTGGCGTGCTTATTATGCCTACCGATTCTGTCTATGGCATTGGTGCTGCTGCAACTCCTCAAAACCCAGGTCATAAGCGCATCTTTGAGATTAAACAGCGTCCTTCAACACAGACGCTTCCATGGCTGGTGGGCAGTAAATCTGACCTGCAGAAGTATGCGCACATCACACATGACTGGGCAAATAAGCTGGTAGAAGCCTATTGGCCAGGAGCGCTTACGCTGGTGGTTACCGCATCAGAGAACGTTCCTGATGAGTATGTCTTACCAGATAACAGGACTATTGCGCTTCGCATGCCCAACTCGCCGCTCGTGTGCCAGATTGCTGAGCAGCTTGGATCTCCTCTGGCAACTACCAGCGCAAATACGCATGGAGCTCCTTCTGCGGTTGATGGATGTGGTCTTGAGACAGGCCTTGTTGAGCAGGCAGACTTGACGCTTGATGGAGGTCCAGCACCCCTTGCTATTGCGTCAACCATTGTCGACTGTACAGGCGATGAGCCGCGCATTTTGCGCGAAGGCGCCATCACAACCGAGGATATTCTCGCCACTGCGGGATTTGCAAAATAGATAAAAAATCCTATCCCTTTTATGTGTTTTGGCTGCAGCTTTTGCCTGCATGCGGTACTCTCTATAGGAGTGAATTTTCTGAGGAGGATGCGTATGCGTATTGCAGTTGGTTCCGATCACGCTGGCTTTATCCAGAAAGATCCTATCATTGAGCACATTAAGTCGCTTGGTCACGAGGTTTTGGACTTTGGTCCTGCAAACGACGATCGTGTTGATTATCCTGATTTTGCAGATAAGGTTGCTCGCGCAGTCGCAGCAGGCAAGGCAGATCGCGGTGTTCTGATTTGTGGCACCGGCATTGGCATTGCTATGACTGCTGATAAAGTCCCTGGTATTCGCGCTACTCCTGTTCAGACTGTTCAGTTTGCAGAGCTTGCTCGTGAGCACAATAACGCAAACGTCATTGGCCTTTCTGGTCGATTCACTGATCTTGCTGTC
This sequence comes from Atopobium sp., assembly GCA_015259045.1. Lineage (GTDB taxonomy): Bacteria > Actinomycetota > Coriobacteriia > Coriobacteriales > Atopobiaceae > Lancefieldella. The sequence goes on from JABZHD010000002.1 coordinate 15,548, forward strand.
AACGAGGCTATTGTGGACACCTTCCTGAGCACCGAGTTTGCAGGTGGCCGCCACACTGGACGTGTCGAGAAGATCATGCGTGAGGATGACCCTAACTTTAAGGGTGTTGACGCTGAGTAAGTAAACAGCACATAAACAGTGCTGTCTAAGCAATACATACACAAACCTGCACGGAATGTACGTCTAGGATATAGTTGCAGACATTCAAATAAAGCGCAGGTCAAGCTCTTGGAGGGAGCATTATGGCAGATTACGATGAGTCCAGACTTACGGTTGTTGACCACCCACTAGTTCAGCACAAGCTTCACATTCTTCGTGACAAGACAACCACTACTAAGCAGTTCCGTGAGCTTGTCAACGAGCTTGCAATTCTTGAGAGCTATGAGGCCATGCGCGACTTCCCACTTGAGGACGTCGAGGTAGAGACTCCTCTTGAGACCATGACTGCTAAGCGTATTGCTGGTAAGAAGGTTGCTATTATTCCAATTCTTCGTGCTGGCCTTGGTATGGTTGACGGCATTCTTGAGCTGGTTCCATCTGCTCGCGTTGGCCATGTTGGTATGTACCGTGATCCAGAGACCCATCTTCCTCACCAGTATTACTGCAAGTTCCCTGCAGACATTGAGAACCGTACCTGCCTGGTTGTTGACCCAATGCTGGCAACTGGCGGCTCTCTAACTGCTGCTATTCAGTTCCTGCGTGAGGCTGGCGTCAAGGATATTCGTTGCTTGACCATTGTTTCTTGCCCTGAGGGCGTCAAGGCAACTCTGGACTTTGACCCAGATGTACGCCTCTATACGTGCACCGTTGACCGTCAGCTGAGCCCAAATGCTTACATTCTCCCAGGCCTTGGCGACGCGGGCGACCGTATTTACGGCACCAAGTAAGGAGCTCATCGTTTTTCTCGCAATATAATAGAGTTGCGAATACGTACGTTAGTACATGATCCAGTGTCCGCAGAACAAGCACACTGGATCATTTTTCTTTTCAGATCAGTGTTTTACGAGAAGAAATAACAGTTGGCATATATCAAAAACTTTGCGAATACCAGGGAATATTGATACAACTATTTTTACCTGGACATAACTGTGTTTCTCAAGAAAATAGCGACATAACAGCAGCTTATAAGTGTTATAGTTGAATGAAACAATAACGGCAGCTAACACGAAATGTGTCAGTAATGTGAGAGTTTGAGCATAAGTCAATTATTTGATTTTGTAATCGTGACTATGCATTCATTTAGTGCTAGTATCGCCGTTCGTCGCAAATATGCACGCCGAGTGGTAGATAATATACTCCAAGTGGCATATTCTTGGCATCTTACGTTGCGTTTCAAGTATGCTGAGCAGTGACGGGCAATCTGAAATGGTTGCAGATTGTATGGGGAGGTTGAGACAGAGTGGATGTTCTTGCGCAGTTGCCAGCAGAGATGGCCGAGCTGCTCGAAAGTTTTTTGCCACACGCATTGGTTGGTAACACCACCTTTGGTTTCACGAACTACATTTTCTATTTCTTAATCGCTGCTGTGATTTTTCTGATTGTCTGCTTTAGGTTTAAGAAGAAGCAGGCAGAGAGCATTGCTCCTCAGGGACGCTTTGTTAATGGTGTTGAGTATCTGATTGAGTACATCAGAGATGACGTCTGCAAAGCTTCTCTTGGAGAAACGTGGCGCACACACTTCCCATTCTTGATTACCATGTTTATGTTTATTCTGATCAACAACATTATTGGCCTTATTCCTGGCGCACACCCAGGTACTGGCACCATTGGTGTCACCGCCGCTCTTGGTCTTTGCTCCCTTGGATACTTTATGTATGTAGGTGCAAAAAAGATGGGTGTTATTGGTTACATCTTGAGTCTTGCACCAAAGGGCGTTAATCCTGTTATCGCAGCAGTTATCTGGGTTATTGAGGTCTTCTCAACATTCCTTCGTCTGGTTACTCTGGCTGTCCGTCTGTTCTGCAACATGTATGCAGGTCACATCGTTATGGGTACGTTTGCAATTCTTGCATCTATGTACTTTATGCCAGCGATTGAGAACTTCTCCGCATCAACAGCCGCCCAGGCAGGATTTTCGATTTTCTGGATCTTGCTGTTGATTATCATTTACTTGGTAGAAACTATTGTTGCTTTCATTCAGGCATACGTTTTTACCCTACTCTCTACTGTCTACATCCAGCTGGTAGAGTCTGAACACTAAGCAAAACGCTTAGTTGGTGGCATTGCCACACTGTGGTGCCAAACGGCACAAAAGATGAAGTCATCTGAGCCCACGCTCAGTTGATGATAGGTATGTATATTGGTCGCCTTGAGAGGGGCGAGCGAAAAAGGAGGAATCGTGGGTATTTTCGGATATGCTCTTTGCGTTATGGGAGCAGCAATTTGTATTAGCGTCGTAGCAACGAGTGCCGCTAACAACATGGCTCGTCAGCCTGAGGTTCAGGGTCGTCTCTTCACAGTCTTTATTCTTGGCTGCGCATTCATCGAGGCACTTACCCTAATTGGCTTCGTTGTTACCTTGATGGTTAAGTAAATTACTGTTTGTAACAGCGAAAACGCTACGTTGGAGGAATGCATGAATACGATTTGTAAGGGAGTTAAAAAAGCCAGCACAGTAGGCGCAACTGCTGCTCTACTTGTGGCAATGGCTCCCTCAGTCGCACTTGCTGAAGAGGGTGCAAGTGGTGCCGATATTCTTCTTCCAAAGCCCGCTGAGTTTGTTCCTGCTCTGATTGCGTTTCTGATCATCTTTGCTGTTGTAGCAAAGTTTGTATGGCCTTCCGTTCTACGTATGCTTGACAAGCGTCAAGAGAAGATCCAAGGCGATCTGGACGCTGCAGCAAAGGCTCGCGAGGAAGCCAACAAGGATCGTGAAATCGCAGCAGCTGGTATCGACGCAGCTAAGCAGCAAGCAGACGAGATTGTTTCTGCTGCTAAGCGTGAGGGCGAAGAAGAGCGTGCTCGTATTATCGAGCAGGCAAAGGCAGAAGCTGTCGAGATTATTACTAAGGGTAAGGGCGTTGTAGAGTCTGAGCGTCGTCACGCCATGGCTGAGCTTTCTGATTCCGTTGTTGATCTTGCCGTCGATATTGCCGGAAAGATTATTGGCAACGAGCTTTCAGTAGAGCAGCAGCGTGCTCTTGCCGAAAAGTACCTTGCGGAAGTAGGTACTCCAGATGAGCACTAATAAAGACGATCAAGACAGAAAAGTAGAGGGCTATACCAGGGCGCTCCTGGAGGCTGGCCGCGCTGAGGGTCGTGCAACTGCAGACCTCGTGCAGGTTCAGCATGCAAAGAAGTTCTCTCCAGAAGTTCTTGAGACTCTTGGTGCTATGCAGGCGAGTGAGGATGTCAACCTTATCAATGATGTTGCCGCTACGTTCCAGGAGCTTCTTGAAGAAGAAGACAAGACACTTACAGTAACGGTAACTACTACAATGCCTCTTGATGATGAGTTGCGTGCAAAGGTCACCGAGAAGCTCGAGAAGAACTTCAACACTGAGGTGTATCTCATTGAGCGTGTTAATCCCAAGATTTTGGGTGGCATTGTTGTTGAGGCACGTGATCATCGTTATGATGCATCGGTAAAGACACAGCTCACTCACATTAAGAGTAGGCTCTCTTCAGATCACGTTGAAAGTGAATTGTAATGACTGATAAGACCACCATACAGGAAGGAACACTAAGCTCAGATGCCGTCATGGCACAGCTTAGAGAGCGCCTTTCTAAGGTCAATTCAACCGTATCCCAGCAAGAGGTATCTGCTGTTACTGAGGTAGCAGACGGTATCGCTCGCGTTGCTGGCCTACGTAGCGCTATGGCAGGCGAGCTGCTGGAGTTCACCAGCTCTGTTACCGGCCACAGCGTATTCGGTCTTGCTCAGAACCTTGATGAAACTTCAGTCGGCGCTGTTTTGTTCGGCGAAGTTTCTGAGATTAAGGAAGGCGATGAGTGCCGTACAACCGGCCGCGTCATGGATATTCCAGCCGGTTTTGACATGCTTGGTCGTGTTGTTAACCCACTGGGCCAGCCTATTGATGGACTTGGTGCTATCCACGCTACACATCGTCGTCCTATTGAGTTCAAGGCTCCTGGCATCATGCAGCGTCAGCCTGTTTGCGAGCCAGTTCAGACTGGTCTTCTCGCAATTGATGCTATGGTTCCTGTCGGCCGTGGTCAGCGTGAGTTGATCATTGGTGACCGTAAGACCGGTAAGACCGCTATCGCAATTGACGCAATCGTAAACCAGAAGAACACCGACATGATTTGTATCTATGTCGCCATCGGTCAGAAGGCGTCTACAGTTGCAAACATCCGCGAGTCTCTTTCCCGCCATGGTGTTCTTGACAAGACCGTCATTGTTGCAGCTACCGCAGCTGATTCTGCTCCAATGCAGTACATTGCTCCTATGGCAGGTGCTGCTATTGGTGAGTTCTTTATGTATAACGATAAGGACGGAAAGCCTGCTGACAAAGATCATCCAGGCGGACACGTTCTTGTTGTTTACGACGACCTTTCCAAGCAGGCAGTTGCATACCGTCAGATGTCACTGACGCTTCACCGTCCACCAGGACGTGAGGCATATCCTGGTGATATTTTCTACCTGCACTCACGCTTGCTGGAGCGTGCATGTAAGCTCTCCGATGAAAACGGAGCAGGTTCACTTACAGCACTTCCAATTATTGAGACGCAGGAAGGCGACGTTTCTGCATACATTCCTACAAACGTCATTTCCATTACAGACGGCCAGATTTATCTGCAGTCTAACCTCTTCTTCCAGGGCCAGCGCCCAGCAGTCGACGTAGGTATTTCCGTATCCCGCGTCGGTGGCGATGCACAGGTCAAGGCTATGAAGCAGGTTGCAGGTACCCTTCGTCTGGACCTTGCAAGTTACCGTGAGAAGCAGGCATTCTCGCAGTTCGGATCCGACTTGGATGCAACTACGCAGTACCAGCTCAACCATGGTGCTCATATGATGGAGCTTCTCAAGCAGCCACGTTACTCAGCTCTGGACGTAGTTGACCAGATTTGCGCAATTTACGCTGCAAAAGAGAACTTCATTGATGACGTTGATCTTGAGAACGTTGCTCTCTTCCGTGATGGCCTTGCTCAGTACATGAGTGAGTATCACCCACAGCTCCGAAATTCTCTGCGCAACGGAAAGATTTCTGATGAGCAGGCAGAGCGCTTGAGTGATCACATTAAGCACTTCAAGGCTAAGTTCTTGGAAGAGCATCCAAACAAGGTTGTGGATGAAGCAGAAGCTAATTCAGATACACCAGGCTCTTTTGACGCAGTAACCCAAGGTTCATTGCAGGAGTAATTATCAATGGCGAACCTTCACGAAATATCGAGGCGTATGAGCTCCATCAGGAGCACCATGCAGATTACGCGCACCATGTCGATGATTTCGACAGCGCGTGTCCGCAAGGCACTTGATAGGGCCGAGGCTGCTTCGCCATATAAGGAAGCTATTACCCTTATGCTTGCAAATGTAGCAAGCGCTAGCTTTAATCCAAAGAAACAGCCTCTTCTTGCTACACACAAAGTCGAGAAGAACGTGCTGTTCTTAGTCATCGCATCTGACCGCGGACTTGCAGGCGGATTTAACATCCTTCCTCAGCGCGAGGTTGAGCATGAGATGTCACGACTTAAGGCTAAGGGTGTATCTTCCGAGATAATTACTTGCGGACGCAAGCCAACTGAGTACTTTACATACAGAAATATCAAGCCCACCATGTCCTATGTAGGCATTTCCTCTGAGCCTACAGCAGACCAGGCTGATCGTATTGCTTCCTACATCATGGATAGCTATATAAAGGGTAAGATTGATCGTGTTGTAATCAAGTACTGGCATGCAAAGAACCGTGTTGACCAAGAGCAGGTTACAGAGCAACTTCTTCCTATTTCGCGCGAGAAACTCACGATTCCTAATAAACCACGTACCGAAGAAGCCCTCTCACAGGTGAAGACGTATAACAAGAGTGAATATCACTTCTCGCCATCTGCTTCTCAGGTACTCGATTCGTTGATGCCCGCTTATATCAAGACGGTCATCTTCCACGCACTTCTTGATTCTGCTGCAGCCGAGCATGGTGCACGTCGTCGTGCAATGCAGTCTGCAACTGATAATGCTGAGAACGTCTTGGGCGCTCTTAGCCGTACGTACAATCGCGAACGCCAGGGCGCAATCACCACTGAGCTCAATGAGATTATCGGTGGTGCTGCAGCATTGGAGGATATGTAATGTCAGATATGCAAGTAGAGACTTCTTCCTTTGAGGAAGCTATTCTCAACAAGCGCAATCAGCGCGTTGACGATGGCGTAATCGTTCGCGTAGTTGGACCAGTTGTCGACGTTAAGTTCGACGGACCTGTTCCAAGCATCTATACCGCACTGACGGTAGAGGATGACACGCCTGTTGGTCACGTCAGCACCGTTCTTGAGGTTGAGTCTCAGCTTCACGGTGGTGTTGTTCGTACCGTCGCTATGTCGTCAACCGATGGTCTTCAGCGTAATCTTCGCGTTAAAGACACCGGCAAGCCAATGATGATGCCAGTAGGCGAGTCTACGCTGGGCCGCGTCTGGAACGTCATGGGTCAGCCAGTTGATGGTGGAGAAATTCCTGAAGACGTTGAGTTTTATCCGATTCACCACCCAGCACCTCTCTTCGAAGAGCTTACTACTGAGACAGAGATTTTTGAGACGGGCATCAAGGCAATCGATCTTCTCGAGCCTTATGTTCGAGGCGGAAAGACTGGCCTCTTTGGTGGCGCTGGCGTTGGTAAGACCGTTCTGATTCAGGAGCTTATTAACAACCTGGCTCAGCAGCATGGTGGTACTTCCGTATTCACCGGCGTTGGAGAGCGTACTCGTGAGGGTACCGACCTCTTCCTCGAGATGACTGAGTCCGGCGTTATTAACAAGACCTGCCTAGTCTACGGTCAGATGAACGAGCCACCAGGAGCTCGTATGCGTGTTGCTCTTGCAGGCCTTACTACTGCAGAGTACTTCCGTGATCAGGGCCAGGATGTTCTGTTGTTCATCGACAACATCTTCCGCTTCTCTCAGGCAGGTTCTGAGGTTTCCGCACTTCTTGGTCGTATGCCTTCCGCAGTTGGTTACCAGCCAACCCTGGCTACAGAGATGGGCGAGCTTCAGGAGCGTATTACTTCCACCAAGGAAGGTTCTATTACTTCCGTACAGGCAGTTTACGTCCCTGCAGACGACCTTACTGACCCTGCTCCTGCTACAACCTTTACGCACTTGGATGCAACTACCGTTCTTTCTCGTGCTATTACCGAGCTTGGTATTTACCCAGCAGTTGACCCTCTGGCCAGCTCCAGTTCTGCTCTTGATCCATCCATTGTTGGTTCAGAGCACTACCGCGTTGCTATGGCAGTTCAGGAGACCCTGCAGGAGTACTCCGACCTTCAGGACATCATTGCAATTCTGGGTATGGACGAGCTTTCTGAGGAGCAGCAGCGCACCGTTGCTCGCGCCCGTAAGATTCAGCAGTTCCTCTCTCAGTCATTCCACGTTGCCGAGAAGTTCACTGGTAACCCTGGTGTGTACTGCACCGTTGAGGAGACTGTCCGCTCGTTTGCAGAGATTATTGACGGTAAGTGCGATGACCTTCCTGAGCAGGCATTCCGTTTTGCAGGCACCATCGAAGATGTTCGCGAGCGCGCTGCAAAGATGTCCGCTTCGGATAGCTCACAGAACTAGGATTTCTCATGGCTGAGTTGACTTGTCAGTTTGTCAGACCAGATAAGCTCCTTTACGAAGGAACCGTTGAAAGTCTGATTCTTGCTTCAGCAGATGGAGAGTATGGTGTGTGGCCAGGCCACGCACCAGAAATCATTGCGCTTGGCGATGGTGTTGTAAGACTGCACATGCCTCATCCAGAGAATGAAGAATCTATGACCAAGATAGTGATTTCTGGTGGATACGCAGAAATCGATCCAACAGGAGTCATTATCTTGGCAGATCATGCCCGTCGCGTTGACGATATTGATGCAGATGTTGTGCGCGAGACAAGAGACGACGTTATTGACCAGATGCTTTCTCTTCCAGAAGACGATAATCGTCGTGCCTACTACGAAAAAAAGATAGACTGGTGTAATCTACTTCTGAAGCAAGTGGTTGAGGAGTAAAATTCTCTCACTGTCGTTTTCGGAGGTTTATGGACGTCATAAAAGTAGTAGGTGGCCGTTCTGTCACAGGAGAGGTCACTGTAGAGGGTGCAAAAAACTCAGCCCTCAAATTGATGGCTGCAACCATCATGGCTCCTGGTGTTACTACACTCACTAACGTTCCTAATATTGCAGACGTTCACGTCATGGGCAAGGTGCTCAAGACGCTAGGCGCTCGCATTGAAGTCGTTGGTCTTCACGAGCTCAAAATTGATACCACAGATATTACAAGCTGGGAGACTCCTTACAGTCTTGTTGCACAGATGCGTGCATCGACTGCTGTTTTGGGTCCCCTTATTTCTCGTTTTGGCAAAGCTGTTGTGGCAATGCCAGGCGGTTGTAATATCGGTGCTCGCAAAATTGACATGCATATCCTGGGCCTCGAGGCTTTGGGTGTTGAATTTAAGGTTGAGCACGGCAATATTCACGCAAGCGCTCCTCACGGCATAACCGGCGAGACCGTTTCTCTGGCCTTTGCTTCCGTTGGTGCAACAGAGAACCTGATGATGGCATCTGTTTTTGCTAAAGGCGTTACGGTCATTGATAACGCAGCTCGTGAGCCAGAAATTGTTGACCTTGCTAATATGCTCAACAAAATGGGCGCCAACATTCAGGGTGCTGGATCTCCTGTTATTGAGATTCACGGCGTCACAGAACTGCATCCTGTTGAGCATGAAGTCGTTGGTGATCGCATTGAGGCTGGTACCTTCCTGGCTATTGGCGCGCTTACTGGTGAGCCTATTACTGTTCACGGTTTCGAGCCAAATCACCTTGGTCTGGTACTTAAAAAGTACGAGCAGATGGGCATTACCATCGAGACTGGAGATAGGTGGGCAAGGGCTTCTCGCCAGCAAGATCTTAAAGCTATCGATATCCAGACGCTGCCATTCCCGGGTTTCCCAACAGACATGCAGGCACAGACTATGACGCTGCTTGCTTTGGCTAAGGGTACCTGCATTATCACGGAAAACGTCTTTGAGAATCGCTTTATGTTGGCATCCGAGCTTTCTCGCATGGGAGCCGATATTACCATCGAGGGCCATCACGCTATTGTTCGCGGCGTCTCCGGCTTTGAGGGGGCGCAGGTCAAGTCACCAGATCTTCGTGGTGGCGCCGCGCTTGTTATGGCTGGTCTTGTGGCCGAGGGAGAAACAATCGTTTCTGCCATCCATCACATTGACCGCGGTTACGAGGGATTTGTCGAGAAACTCGTCGCGCTGGGAGCAGATGCTCAGCGCACTACCATTCCAGGCGACGACTTTATCGAAGGATAGTTTGTGTCAACTAAACCAAAGCATGCAAAACTGCTCGACAACGGGGCCTCACAGGGCGCTTCGGTTGACGCTGCACAAAATACCGCTACGGGAAGTACCCAAGGTACTGCACCAAGCGCTGCAACCAATACGTCGCAGAACGCTGCAGTTAGTAACTCTCCTTTTAGTCGCACGCAGGCAGAGGGTTACCACAAGCGTCGTAAGCGTGTCTTCAGAAAGCAGATGGTAGTCAGGTCGCTTCTGGGCGTCTTTGCTGCTGTTTTTGTTGCCGCTGTGGTGGGCGCAGGTATCTGGTATGCAAGCGTTCAAGCGCAGCTCAATAACTCGCAGGTCATTACTGCTGAGCTTCGTCAGACGCTTCAGGAGCCTTCTGCACCAAGCGACCCCTACTATATGCTGCTTTTAGGAACCGACGGCCGACCTGGCGAGACTGAATATCGTGCGGATTCCATTATTTTGGCGCGCGTTGACCCTATTCATAAGCGTGTGACCATGCTTTCTATTCCACGAGATACCCGTGTCTTGTGGAAGGGTTCTTACATGAAGATTAACGCCGTCCACTACTATGACGGCGCAAATGGCATGGTACAAGCTGTAAATGAACTGTGCGGCGTACATATTGCCCACTATGCAGAGGTCAACTTTGATGGTCTCGCAGGCATTACCGATGCTCTTGGTGGCGTAACCGTAAACGTTGAGCAGTACATGCGTGATACAGAGAACTTCAGCGACGTTGTTGAACTGTACCCTGGTGTTCAGAAACTGAACGGTGCTCAGGCACTCTTCTTTACTCGTGTTCGCTACGCTTTTGCAGACAGCGATTACACCCGCATGCGCCATCAGAGAACCTTCATCAAGGCTATGATTGCTCAGATTCTGAACACAGGAGACCCTGTAGCCATTGCAAATACTGTCAATTCAACAGCAAGCATGGTTATTACCGATCTCTCTGTCTCAGACATTATTTCTTTGGGCACTCAGATGATTGGCATGAACACTGACAAGGATATCTATACGGCATACGTACCATCCGAGGGAACAGAAATTGACGGTCAGTCGTATGTCATTGCAGATGAAGATGCACTTGCAAAGATGATGAAAGTAATTGATGCAGGAGATGATCCGTCTAGCTTAAACGGACAAACAGATGCCGAGGCAAATGCTGAGGCTGCCGAGAAAAGCTCAGAAGAGTCCTCAGAATCTTCAAACAGCTCTTCTCGCCAGTAAAACTAAGCACCGTTTTTGGGTATCATTCAAGTGTTAGAAATATTATCGTTGCGTAGCGCAACTGATTTTGCATGAAAAAGACTGTCAAGCAGTCGTCGGAGGAGAGTTATGGCCAACGATAACGTACAAAACGAGCATACACTGACAAAAGCCGGCGAGGACTATCTCGAGGCAATTTATCGCATTGCACTTGAGCAGCCAGATGACGATAAGAGCGTCCGCTCCGTTGATATTGCCGAGAGCCTTGATGTTTCCAAGGCAAGCGTCAACAAGGCTCTATCCCAGCTTAAAGAGCAGGACATGGTTGAGCAGAGTCGTTATGGTCGCGTCACGCTGACCAAAGAAGGCGAGGCAAACGCCCGTACCACATGGCGTGCTCACCGTGCGCTTCGCACCTTCCTTGAGGAGGACTTGGGTGTAGACACAGAAACCGCAGACGCAGAGGCTTGCCTTATGGAGCACTCGCTTTCTGTAGACACGCTGGCTAAGCTCATTGAATTCCTTGAGAAGCGTGGAATTGAGATTCCAAGTAAGTAACGTAACCTGGCGCTTACGCAAACTAGATTCGTATAAAAGCGCTTGTCATTTGAGTTTATCGGCGGCAAAACCGCCATTCTAAAAAGCACACGTTAGGTGTGCAGAGCCAACAGGGCTCATAGGTGAAAGGTAAACACATGAAGGCAATTATCCCAGCAGCAGGTCTAGGTACGCGTTTTCTACCTGCAACAAAGGTAACCCCTAAAGAGCTGTTGCCTGTTTTGGATAAGCCCGTCATTCAGTACGTAGTAGAAGAGGCTCTTGAGCCAGAAGAGGTTGATGAGGTAATCATCATCAATTCTCGCGAGAAGCCACAGATTGAAACCTACTTTGCTGAAGACCAGAAGTTTGAAGCAGATCTTTCTTCTCGTGGAAAGCAAGACCTTGCCGAGAAGGTCCATGCAGCTTCTGCACTTCCTGTTTCCTTTACCTATCAGGACAATCCTCGTGGCCTTGGCCATGCCGTGCTTTGCGCTGCAGACGGTGTAGGTGACCAGCCATTCTTTGTACTTCTCGGCGATTACTTTGTTCCAGACCGTCAGATGTGCATCCGCATGGCAGAGATTTCCAAGCAGCACAATGGCGCATCCGTCATTGCAGTTGCTCCAGTTCCTGCAGATCAGGTGAATCGCTACGGTATTATCGCAGGTGAGTGCATCTCTTCTCCTTCAGGCAACTCTGAGGGCGAGGGTGCTATTTGGAAGGTAACAGGCCTTGTCGAGAAGCCTCGTCCAGAAGACGCACCTTCTCACCTGTTTATTGTTGGTCGTTACCTGCTTTCTCCAAAGAT
>JABZHD010000030.1 GCA_015259045.1 Atopobium sp.
TACCAACGGCTTCATAGCCTTCAAAGTCTTTCGGGCTTAAGAGCTTTTTAGCTGTAATGGTTGAGGCATTTTCAAGCTCAATCCATTTCTGCTTATCTTCTGGATCTTCTCCGTTTGAGCAGAAAATAAAGCCGAGAACTGTATTTCTGTGTTTTGCAACAAAACGATGAGTTGAAACACCAATGTAGTAAGAAATATCAATGGTAGCCAGAGACCTACTGGTCTCTTTAGATTCATCGCCGTCCAAGTACCAGACACGTTCAACGATTGATATAAGTTCTGGTAAGTCAGTATCTTCGAAGGGGACTATGATTGGAGTATCGGCAGACATATGAAATAGTTCCTTTCAGGCGTTTTACAGCGGAAGATTATAGAATAGTTTCAAGTTTGTTTACATCTAGTACGTAGTGTTTCGCAGCTGATAGGCTGTAAGTGTTTCTGATAGCAAGTGTCGAACACAAAGGAGCGGCAATGGCTGAGGCCCCTATCAAACGTGCGCTAATTTCGGTAACAGACAAAACAGGTATTGTTGAATTTGCACAAACGCTTACTAAAGAGTTTGGCGTTGAGGTAATTTCAACAGGTGGAACCGCAAAAATCCTCGAAGAGGCTGGTGTTCCCGTAATTCCTATTGAGTCTTATACCGGATTTCCAGAGATGATGGACGGCCGCGTTAAGACATTGCATCCTCGCGTCCATGGTGGCCTCTTATGTCGCAGAGATAATCCTGGTCATGTTGCAGACGCAGAGAACAATGGTATCGGCATGATTGACCTGGTCTGCGTTAACCTTTATGAGTTTGAGAAGACTGTTGCTGATCCATCAGTAACTCTAGAAAATGCAATTGAGCACATCGATATTGGTGGACCTTCAATGCTCCGCTCTGCTGCAAAGAATAACGATTTTGTTACGGTTGTTGTTGATCCGGCAGATTATGGTCGTGTTCTTGATGAGATGCGTGTCCATGACGGTGCAACTACAAGGGCTTCTCGCCAGCAGCTGGCTTTGAAGGTATTTAAGACAACGGCTGCATACGATGGCGCTATTGCCGCATATCTTTCTGGTGTTGTTGAAGCGGAGCAAAGTAAATTCCCAGAGACTTTGCTGGTAAAGGCAACAAAAGAGCAAGATCTTCGTTACGGAGAAAATCCTCAGCAGTCCGCAGCGTTTTATAAGATGCCTGGAGCTCCTGCACACTCTCTGGCAAACGCTCAGCAGCTTCAGGGTAAGCCCTTGTCTTACAACAATTTACTTGATACTGATGCAGCTTGGGCTGCTGTTCGTGAGTTTGATGATCCATCAGTCATTATTTTGAAGCACCAGAATCCTTGTGGATCTGCTACGGCGGAAAATGTTGTTGAGGCATACGATCGAGCATTTGCTTGCGATCCACTGTCTGCCTTTGGCGGAATTATTGCAGTAAACAGAGAAGTTCCGCTGGAGTTTGTTGAGCACTTTGCAGATATCAATAAGCAGTTTGTTGAGGTTCTTATTGCACCAAGCTTCACAGAAGAGGCTCTTGAGCGCCTGTCAAAGAGAACAAATCTTCGCGTATTGGCTACGGGCGGAATCGATAGAAGCCGCGAGCTTGAGATGAGAACTGTTGACGGAGGTCTTTTAGTACAAGACCTCGATCATGCAGATGAAACTGCAGAGAGCTTTGAGGTTGTTACCAAGCGCCAACCAACTCCAGAAGAGCTGAATGATTTGGTATTTGCTTGGAAAGTTTGTAAGACCGTTAAGTCAAACGCCATTTTGGTTGCAAAAGATCAAGCCGGAATTGGTATGGGACCAGGCCAGCCTAATCGTGTTGACGCTGCTCTTCTCGCGTGCGAGCGAGCTGAAGCAGCTTGCGAACGCATGGAAATTGATTCAAAGAACCTTGTTGCTGCATCCGACGCGTTTTTCCCATTCCGAGATAACGTTGATACCTTGGCGGCACATGGCGTAACAGCCATTATTCAGCCAGGCGGATCGGTTAGAGATGATGAATCTATTGCTGCTTGTGATGAATACGGCATTGCAATGGTGTTTACAGGCAAGCGTCACTTTAGGCACTAATCTGCTACTTCGGGATTAGCAGTTCATTTTAAAAAAGTTGGGGGAGGACACTGTGGACCAGGAAGAGCTAGAAGCAGCTCAGAAGTTTGAGCTTGATAATCCAGAACTTGTTTGTCGTTGGAGATTGGCTGGAGGTGTCCTCCCTCTTGATAACAGGCACTTACGTGCGCTGAGCAAGCGAGTTGTTGCGCAAAAAGAGGTTTCTCCGCACTTGATTGCCTGGGCTAAGCAGCACATCGAAGGAACGCTTAAAGAAGGGTCACAAGAGTTTCCAGATGGCGTTCTTATGATTTTGCTTGAGAGCAATGGACAGGCTGCTATGACTGTTGGACCTTACCAGTCTCTGGAAGAGCATTCTGTTCTGTCTCTTGCGGGACGTGCAAGAATTTCACAGCGAGAAGAGCAGCAAACTCATTGTGCACCAGAGGTGCTTTGGCTGGTAAAAGACGGAAAGCTTATTGCGGGTGTCTCGGAAGAAAGCGTTCGATCGGGAGTCACAAGTTTAGTGTTAGACCTGGCACAGACTCTTCATGAGCCAACAGAGTTTAATCCTGACGTTATTGCCCAGGTATTTGATGGAACCGCCGAATTTGATGAAGCTTTCCTTACTTCAGATGAACATGGAATCGTATGTGCTTCTGACGCTCAAGGCGAGATAGGAGAGCGTTTCTTATTTGGTTACAAGAAACTTTGTGAAATCAAAGCTGCTAAGTAATCAGATAAGTACGATATTTAAGGCTCGTCCAGCAAAGGGTACGCAACGCACGATGAAGTTGTCGCACGTTGAGCGCCTACGTAAAAATCTGTCTGTTTTTCAGACAGATGGCTGCTTGTGTACTTGAATATTTTGTCGATTTACAAAAAACTTGCACTTTACTGTTATGTTTATTTTGTAATTCCGCAGGTAGAAATTCCTACCTGAAAATAGGTATTTGTCAGCTTATATTTCTGATTTGTTTCATTGTTTTTTTGCGCAATAATAAAAGCATTATGCGACCGCTGCCGGCCGAACTATGAAACTTGTTTCCGTAGTCACCCAGGGTCTACAGCTTTATTTTGGATCGCACAGACGCATACTGTGAGAAATCACAGATTAGGCAAGGAGAGGAAATGGCAAGAAAGTTTAAGTCCATGGACGGTAACAACGCCGCGGCTTACGTGTCGTATGCGTTTACCGAGGTAGCGGGCATTTACCCAATTACCCCATCAAGTCCAATGGCAGACTATGTTGACCAGTGGTCCGCCCAGGGTGTAAAGAACATCTTTGGTACAACCGTAAAGGTTGTCGAGATGCAGTCCGAGGCTGGCGCAGCTGGTGCTGTTCACGGTTCTCTTGGTTCAGGTGCTCTGACCACTACTTACACCGCTTCTCAGGGCCTCTTGCTCATGCTTCCAAACATGTACAAGATTGCCGGCGAGCAGCTTCCTGGTGTTTTCCACGTCAGCGCACGTACCGTTGCAACCCATGCACTGAACATCTTTGGCGATCACTCTGACGTTATGTCCGCTCGCCAGACTGGCTTTGCACTTCTCGCAGAAGGCAACGTCCAGGAGGTTATGGATCTAGCTCCTGTTGCTCACCTCGCAGCAATCAAGGGCAAGGTTCCATTTGTTAACTTCTTCGACGGCTTCCGTACTTCTCACGAGATTCAGAAGGTTGCTGTTTGGGATTATGCTGACCTGGCTGAGATGTGTGATATGGACGCTGTTCAGGCATTCCGCGATCACGCACTGAACCCAGAGCACCCATCAAGCCGTGGTTCCCACGAGAACGGCGATATCTTCTTCCAGCACCGCGAGGCATGCAACGAGGTTTACAACCAGCTGCCTGCAGTTGTTGAAGACTACATGAACCAGATTAACGCTAAGCTTGGTACCGACTACGGTCTGTTCAATTACTACGGCGCAGAAGACGCTGACCGCGTTGTTATCTGTATGGGTTCCTTCTGCGATACCCTCGAAGAGGTTATCGATTACCTGAACGCTCATGGCGAGAAGGTCGGTCTGGTTAAGGTCCGCCTCTATCGTCCATTCTCTGTAAAGCACTTTGTTGACGTTCTTCCTGAGTCCGTCAAGAAGATTGCTGTTCTCGACCGTACCAAGGAGCCAGGTTCCGTTGGTGAGCCTCTCTATGAAGACGTTGTTTCTTCCCTCTATGAGGCTGGTCGTACAGGCATTAAGGTTGTTGGTGGTCGTTACGGCCTTGGTTCTAAGGACACCCCACCATCATCTGCATTCGCAATCTTTGAGGAGCTCAAGAAGGATGCTCCTCAGCGTGAGTTCACCATTGGTATTGTCGATGACGTTACCAACCTGTCTCTCCCAGAGGATCCTGAGGCTCCTAACACTGCAGCTGAGGGCACCATTGAGTGCAAGTTCTGGGGTATCGGCGGCGACGGTACCGTTGGTGCTAACAAGAACTCCATTAAGATTATTGGTGACCACACCGATAAATATGTTCAGGCATACTTCCAGTATGACTCCAAGAAGACCGGCGGTATCACCATCAGCCACCTGCGCTTCGGTGATCACAAGATCCGTTCTCCTTACTATGTCACCAAGGCAGACTTTGTTGCATGCCACGTTCCTGCATACATCATCAAGGGCTACAAGATGGTCCGCGACGTTAAGCCTGGCGGTACCTTCCTGGTTAACTGCCAGTGGGATGCAGAGGAGTTTGCACACCACCTGCCAGCAGAGGCAAAGCGCTACATTGCTAAGAACAACATCAACGTTTATCTGATCAATGCAATTGACCTTGCCAAGGAAATTGGTATGGGCAAGCGCACCAACACCATTCTTCAGTCTGCATTCTTTGCTCTTGCAAAGGTTCTCCCAGAGGCAGACGCACTTCAGTACATGAAGGATGCTGCAACTCACTCTTACCTGAAGAAGGGCCAGAACATTGTCGATATGAACCACAAGGCAATCGACGCTGGTGCTACTGCATTTACTAAGATTGAGATTCCTGCTGATTGGGCTACCGCAGAGGATGCTCCAAGCACAATCACTCTTGAGGGCCGTGAGGCTCTGCTCAAGCAGGTCCGCGACATCATGACTCCAGTCTCTCGTATGGAGGGTGACGCACTTCCTGTTTCTGCATTTAAGAACCACGTTGATGGCCAGTTTGAGCTTGGCGCTGCTGCTTACGAGAAGCGTGGCATTGCTGTTGTTGTTCCTGAGTGGAACGTCGAGAAGTGCATTCAGTGTAACCAGTGCGCTTATGTCTGCCCACACGCAGTCATTCGTCCATTCGTCCTTACCGACGAAGAGGTTGCTGCTGCACCAGCACAGTCTCAGTTCAAAGATGCCGTTGGTCCTAAGGCTAAGGGCTACAAGTTTGAGATTGCAGTTTCTCAGCTCGACTGCACCGGTTGCTCCAACTGCGTCTACATCTGCCCTGCAGATGCTCTGACCATGAAGCCAATCGAGGAGCAGGAGTCCAAGCAGGAGATCTTTGACTACGCAGTCAACCACGTCTCCGAGAAGACCGAGCTTGTTGCTAACAACGTCAAGGCATCCCAGTTCAAGAAGCCTCTTCTTGAGTTCTCTGGTTCCTGCGCAGGCTGCGCTGAGACCAGCTACGGCCGTCTGGTCACTCAGCTCTTCGGCGATCGTATGTTTATCTCCAACGCAACCGGCTGCTCCTCCATTTGGGGTAACCCAGCTTCTTGCTCACCATTTACTACCGATGCAAACGGCCACGGCCCAGCATGGAACAACTCCCTCTTTGAGGACAATGCAGAGCACGGTATGGGTCTGATGCTTGGTCACCAGGCACAGCAGAAGCGTCTCCTGGAGCTTGCTCAGCAGCTTGTCGATGAGGACGGCGCATCTCAGGACCTCAAGGATGCTGCTAAGGCATGGATTGAGTCCGTTAACGACGCAGCTCTCTCCAAGGAAGCTTCTAAGACTTTCGTAGTTGAGCTTGCTAAGTCTGATCTTCCAGCAGCTAAGGAAATCCTTGCTAACAAGAGCTTCCTCACCAAGAAGTCCTTCTGGATCTTCGGTGGCGACGGTTGGGCATACGACATCGGCTTCGGTGGCCTTGACCACGTTCTTGCTTCTGGCGAGGATATCAACGTCTTTGTCTTCGATACTGAGGTTTACTCCAACACTGGTGGTCAGTCTTCTAAGGCTTCCCGTCTTGGCCAGGTTGCACAGTTCGCAGCAGCTGGTAAGGACATCAAGCAGAAGAACCTTGCTGAGATTGCAATGACCTATGGTTACGTCTATGTTGCTCAGGTTTCCATGGGCGCAAACCTCCAGCAGACTCTCAAGGCAATTGCTGAGGCAGAGGCTTATCCAGGACCATCCCTCATCATCGGTTACTCCCCATGTGAGATGCACTCCATCAAGGGTGGCATGGCTCACGCACAGGAGGAGATGAAGAAGGCAGTCGAGACCGGCTACTGGAACCTCTATCGCTTCAACCCAGCTGCACCAGCAGGTAAGAAGTTCACGCTTGACTCCAAGGCACCTAAGGGTGGCTACCAGGAGTTCCTGATGAACGAGGCTCGTTACAGCCGACTCACCCGCGAGTTCCCAGAGCACGCAGAGAGGCTCTTCAAGGAGAACGAGGAAGCCGCAATGGCTCGCTACGATCACCTTGTCCGTCTCTCCGAGCTTTACGCTGCAGAGAAGAAGGAGCAGCCTGAGGAGTAAGGCAACTTACTTTCACGGAGCTTCAGCCGAGCCAGGACATCCTGGCTCGGCTTTTTTATGCGACATTTTTGGCGAGAAGCCCTGTGTTCTTCAAGCCCTTCTCGCGAGGTGATAAACTAGAGAGACTTTGCTCACGATGGGAGTTACTGTGGCACAAAAAAAGAGCAGACTATTTCCTGTAGCTTTTCTCGCTGCTAAAGCAACACTTGCAGCACTTAAATTGACTAACCATGAAGGCGGAACGCTACCAGGTTTTATCGCCGAAGGCATTGACCCTGCATTTTTGGGAGACATTGCTAAGCCAGAGCAGATTGTCTTTATTACCGGCACAAACGGTAAGACAACCACCAACAACCTGCTCAACGATCTTCTCGCCGATAATGGCTACCAGACCGTTACCAACCGCGTTGGCGGCAATATTTCCAGCGGCTTTGCAAGCTCGTTTGCAAAGAACGCTACGTGGAAGGGTACGTCAAAGACTAAGCTTGCAGTTATGGAGTTTGACGAGCTCTCTGGACCTCGCATTTTCCCTTACCTGCAGCCTGATATTTTGTCTGTTACCAATTTGTTCCGCGATACGTTCTCTCGTAGTGCAACGCCAGACTACGTGTTTGACGTTATGGATAAGGGCATTCCTGCTTCAACTCATCTGATCTTGAACGCAGATGACATGATTAGCTGCAGGCTTGCTCCTCAGTGCACTCATCGTACGTATTACTCCATTGCAAGGCTGGCAGAAGACACCGCAGAGCCAGTGGGCATTGTTTCAGATCTTACCGCCTGCCCCAAATGCGGTGGCAAGCTCAAGTGGGATTATGCACACCTTAGGCATCTTGGCCACGCAACTTGCGAGGAGTGCGGCTATACCAACCCAACTCCTGATTACGAGGTCATCTCGGTAGAGCCAGAGACTGGCAAGTTTGTGGTCAAGGAGCATTGCCACGAAGGTGCACCAACATACGAGTACAAGCTCAACAGCTACTCTATCGTCAATCTCTACAACCTGTTTGTGGCCATTGTAACCGCACGTGAGATGGGTCTTGCACCTGCAATTATCGCTGCATCTTTGCAACGCGTTAACATTGCTTCCTCCAGGTATAACGAGATTGACTACAACGGTCGTCGTCTTATTAGCATGGCTTCTAAGGGCGAGAATGACACGGCAACCTCAGTCACCATCGATATTCTGCGTAAACAGCCAGGCGATAAGGCAATTATCATCATGATTGCTGATGCGTACATGGCAAAAGCAAAAGACCAGACAGAGTATATTGGCTGGTACTATCAGACTGACTTTGAGTTCTTGCAAGATCCAAGCGTTAAGCAGGTCATTATTTATGGCGACACATCGCTTGACCTGCAGCTTAGGCTGAGACTTGCCGGTATTGATTCAGCCAAAACCTTTGTGGCAAGCTCTCCTGAAGAGACCGCTGACCTGGTTGACCTTAACGCTTGCCAGCACGTTTTTTATGCACACGGCCTCTATAACGGTGGCATTGCTGACATCAGCAGAAACCGTATCATTGAGCGCTTGAAACAGATGGAGGCCTCCCATGAGTAATCCAGCAACTAAAATTGAGATTCTTTACCCAGAGTACGGTAACCAGGGTGGAGACAACGGAAATGCTCTCTACCTGGAGGCCTGCCTTCCAAAAGAGAACTTTGTGTATACCTCTCACGCCGCAACGCCTTACTTTGTGGAGCATACGCCATCAGCAATCATCATGGGTGGCATGACAGAAGCCCAGCAAGAGCTTATTATTTCTCGCCTTATGCCTTACAAGGATAGGCTTGCAGAACTGGCAGATCAGGGTATTCCTATGCTGTTTGCGGGCAACGCTTCAGAGCTTTTTGGCGAGAAAATCGTCAATCCTGATGGTTCTGAAATTGAGGCTCTGGGCCTCTTCAAGTTTACGACCACTCGTTATATGCCCCGGCGCTTCCACGATGTCCAGGTGGGAGAGTTTGATCCTGGCAATGGCAAAGAGCCTTTTGTTGTCGTTGGCTTTAAGATGCAGTTCACACTCACCGAGGGAGATAACTCTAACTGCTACTTCCTTAAAAATAAGGTGGGTTTTGGCATCAATAAAGAAAGCAAACTAGAAGGCTTCCGTCGTAAGAATGCTATTGCAACCTGGCTGATTGGTCCTCTCCTTCCTTTGAATCCTTATCTCACGCGTTGGATTTTGGATATGGCGGGCGAGGAAGACACTCCTCTTGCTTTTGAAGAAGAGGCAGTCGCAGCGTATCAAAAGCATGCTCGTGAGATGGTCTATCCAGGAATGCACCTGCATTACTAAATGTATGTCTGCGCTGCTCATTTGCTCATATATGCGTTTCGTCGTATCATGAACTAAATTTTTAGAGTTAACAAGGGGATTGTTTTGCCACAGGTTTCTTCAGCTTATGCAACAAAACAGCGCGCTCAGCGCCTTGCACGTATTGGTATTATTGCTGCCCTTTATGCAGCACTTACGCTTGCAGCTCTTCTTTTCTTGGGCGGTCTTGCTTGGGGTCCTGTGCAGTTCCGCATTTCTGAGGCGGTTGTGGTTATTGCACTCTTTACCGCTGACGCAATCCCAGGACTGACGCTTGGCTGCGTTATTGCCAACCTTGCAAATATGGTCATTTCTGGCACAGGAGCTTTGGGATTGTTAGACGTAGTCTTTGGTTCTCTGGCAACTGCTCTTGGTGCATGGTTTACCTGGAAGAACAGGAAAAACGTACCACTTGCGCTTCTGGGGCCAGTGCTTGCAAATGCCGTTATTGTGTCTGCATATCTTCCCATTTTGCTTCAGGGGTTAGGATTCTACACAATTCCATTTACCACCATTGAACTTGATGGATCGTATCCTCTTATGTTCTTGTTTGGTTTTATCACCACAGGACTCGGAGAGGCTGTTGTTCTCTATGTACTAGGAGCTCCTTTGGCTCGTGCGCTTAAGCATTCGCCTTTGCCGCAGCAGCTAGCTTCTGAGGATTCTTCTGCAGAATCAGTCGAGA
This sequence comes from Atopobium sp., assembly GCA_015259045.1. GTDB lineage: Bacteria > Actinomycetota > Coriobacteriia > Coriobacteriales > Atopobiaceae > Lancefieldella. The sequence continues at coordinate 9,730 of JABZHD010000030.1, forward strand.
ACTAGACAACCATGCAAAGACTTGCTCAGTATATACATAGA
>JABZHD010000031.1 GCA_015259045.1 Atopobium sp.
ATATATGAGGGCGGCAAGCTGGTAGTTGGTTCTGATCGTGAGGGTAGAGAGGTCTACATTAGCCCTGAGACTAATCCTCAGCTAGAGCACATGGTTGGCTGGCAGCTTGTTACTACTGATGGTACTTCGTTGCTTGGTGGTGATGACAAGGCTGGCATTGCTATGCTGGTAAGCTTGCTTGCTCGCTACAAGGAGCATCCAGAGCTCAAGCATCCACGTATTGCACTTGCGTTTGTTCCTGATGAGGAGATTGGCCACGGCGCCGCTCTTCTCGACCTTGATACCTTTGGCGCAGCTTATGGCTACACCATTGACGGCGGTCCTTTTGGTGAGTTCTGCTACGAGACGTTTAACGCCGCTGAGGTGTTTGTGCGTGCTCATGGACTTTCGGTTCACACAGGTACCGCAAAGGGCCAGATGATCAATGCATCTGAGGCAATCATGCGCTTCCACGAGCTGCTTCCACCTGCAGAACGTCCTGAGTTCACTGAGGGCTATGATGGCTTCTTCTATCTGGAGCGCGTCAACGGTGATTGCGAGTCTGCTCGCGCTGATTACATTATTCGAGACCATGACCAGGCAAAGGTTGAGCGCCGTAAGCAGTTGATGGTTGATGCTGCAGCGTATGTAAACAAGCAGATTGGCTCTGAGGTACTTTCCGTTGAGATTCACGATCAGTACCACAATCTTGCTGATATTGTTTTAAAGCCTGAGTATGCGCACTTAATCGAGAATGCTCGCACTGCATACAAGAAGGTCGGCGTAGAGATGACCTGCATTCCAATGCGTGGCGGCACCGACGGATCCCAGCTTTCCTTTAGAGGATTCCCTTGCGCTAATCTTTCTGCCTGCTACTACAATGCTCACGGCGTCAGAGAGTTTGTTCCTGTCCCCGAGCTTGAGGGTATGGTTGACATGCTTGAGCACCTGGTAGAGCTCTATACTCACCCACAAAACTAGGAGATAGTCATGACTCATTTTGAAACTGATACACAGTATTTGATTGATACTACAAAGAAGCTTGTTGAGTGCGATAGCCCTGTTGGCTACTATGAGCGCATCCATGAGCTGCTTCGAGAGCTTGTTGCCGAGGCGGGCTATGAGCTTCAGATTGACAACAAAGCTACGGCGTATGTCCTGGTAGAAGGTAAAGATACTAGCAAGACTGTGGGCGTTAATGCTCACCTTGACACCATTGGCCTGATTGTTCGCGGCTTCAATTCAGACGGCACACTGCGCGTTCGCCAGCTGGGCGGCATCAACTACCACAGTATTGAGGGCGAGACCTGCCATGTTGTCTGCAGAGATGGTTCCGTTGTTGATGGTCAGGTAATCTGCAATCACCACTCCGTTCACGTCTTTGAAGACGCCAGAACTATGGAGCGCAACGAGGACAACATGTCCATCTCGCTTATCGCTGACGTTTCTTCCCCTGAGGAAGCTCGTGCGCTGGGTGTCTCAGAGGGTGCAGTTGTTGCCATTGATCCTCACTTTGAGATGTATGACAACGGCTATATGGTTTCTCGCTTTATCGACGATAAGGCTTGTGTTGCCGCACAGCTTCATACACTCCGTTGGCTGGCGCAATCTGGCGAGAAACCCCTCTATAACACCTTGTTTGCATTCCCAATGTACGAGGAGATTGGTCACGGCGGCGCATTCTTGCCTGTTGAGGTGGATGAGTACGTATCGCTGGACATTACCCTTATTGGCCCTGACTACAATTCAAATGAGCACCACGTAGGCATCATTGTTTCTGATATTCGCTCGCCTTACGATTGGGAAGTTTCCAACAAACTTATTGGGTGTGCGCAGGAGGTTGTTGAGCCAGAAAAGTGGAACCAGCAGGTTGCCTTCCACTTCTCAACTGATGCTAACGCTGCGTATTTCTCTGGCAACGATCTTAAGAGCGGCGCATTTGGCCCAGCCTGCCTCAACACTCACGGTCGCGAGCGTTGCCACATCGATGCAATCATCGGCACCGAGAATCTGTGCCGCGCGTACGTCCTTGGATATGGCGAGAAGAACTAGTTCTTCTCGCCATGGGTGCGTCTTGCTCTTATGGATGTATCAAATAGTTTGTAAGATATGCTGTATATCGTGTGAATTTTGCCTTAGACGTGATAAGGTAGCCTCAGTTAACTTTTCGAGTCAGGAGTGATTCATGGATAGACGTTCGTTCCTTAAGCTTGCAGGTCTTATTCCAGCTACAGCATTGTTTGGCTGCAAGGGAACAGACCAAGAGAAGTCTCAGGACGCCACAAAAGATGAGGCTAAGAAATCTGATTCCGTTGCGGTAAAAGTTGCAACGCTCAAAGGACCTACTGCCATGGGCTTGGTTAAGTTCATGAGCGAGGTTGAGGCGCAAAACATTACCGATAACAACTACTCGTTTGAGATTTTGGATGCTCCTGATCAGGTAGTTGCTAAGGTTGCTCAGGGTGACGTTGACGTTGCCTCTATTCCTGCAAACCTTGCAGCTACGCTCTTTAACAAGACCAAAGGCGCCTATAAGGTAGCTTGTCTTAACGTGCTGAATGTTCTCTACATTGTTGAGACAGGGAGCGCTATCTCTAAGCTTACTGACCTCAAGGGAAAGACGCTCTACGCTTCTGGTAAGGGTGCTGTTCCAGAGTACACATTGTCCTACCTGTTGAGCAAAAATGGCATGACACTTGGTGAGGACGTCCAGGTAGAGTGGAAGAGCGAGCATACCGAGTGTGTTGCTGCTCTAGCTCAAGACCCAGAGGGAATTGCGCTGCTCCCACAGCCTTTTGTTACGGTGGCACAAACCAAGAATAGCCAGATTCGCGTTGCAATCGACCTTGGCGCTGAGTGGGAGGCTGTCAATCCTCAGAGCAAGCTGATTGCCGGCGTAACTATTATTTCTTCAAAGCTCATCTCAGATTCTCCAGATGCGGTAACGGCGCTGCTTTCTCACTACAAAGACTCTGTTGCATTTGCGGTTGATCATCCAGATGAGGCTGCTACGCTTGTAGGTAAATACGGTATTGTTCCAGAGCCTATTGCCAAGGTTGCGCTGCCTAAGTGTAATATTACGTATATTGATGGTGCAGATATGAAGAGCGCACTTTCAAGTTACTTAGGCATTCTGGCTGAGGCTAATTCTCAGGCAGTAGGCGGACAGGTTCCTGGAGACGATTTCTACTTTGGCGCATAACCCGCACATAATCGATAGTATTTCTGACCGAGGCAATGCCACAACAGGCGCTGCCTCGGCAGTTCGTTTAGGAGCTCTGGCGTTTTGGCTTGCTGTATGGCAGGTAGCTGCAGTAGTCATCAACCAAGATATCGTTTTAACTTCACCCATTCAGACCATCCAGACGCTTTTCTCGCTAGCTCAACTACGAGAGTTTTGGGTTTCTATTGGTCTTTCTCTTTTGCGCATTTTTGCTGGTGGAGCGCTTGCTTTTACCGTTGGCTCCTTGCTGGCATTTTTAAGTTTTAAGAACAAACTAATCAAGATTCTTTTTGAGCCGCTGATTTCTACGATTAAATCAATCCCTGTGGCCTCGTTTGTCATCTTGCTGCTTATCTGGGTTCGCACACCCTACCTCTCAATTTCAATTTCATTTTTGATGGCGCTTCCCATCATCTACATTGCGGTACTTGAGGGACTTCTTAGCACTGACCAGCAGCTTATTGAGATGGCTGATGTGTACCAAATTCACGGTTGGCAACGCATTAAAGCAATTTATTTGTCGCAGCTTATGCCCTCGCTTAAGACAGCAACCTCACTTGCTATGGGATTTTGCTGGAAATCGGGAATTGCTGCCGAGGTCATTGGTCTTCCCACATTTTCTATTGGCGAACATCTCTACAACGCTAAGGTGTACCTGGATACACCAGCTCTTTTTGCGTGGACACTTGTGGTTATTGTGATGAGCGCACTTGGCGAGAAGATCGTGATGCGGTTAGTTTCATGGGTAGCTGCAAGGTTAGAAAAGAGCTGCTCATGAGTATAGATACGACAAATTGTGGCTACACAACTGAGCAGCTGCTTGAGGTAAAAAACATCTCTAAATCGTTTGGCAATATGGTTGTGCTTGATGATTTTTCCTACAAGTTTGACAGGGGAGTATATGTACTCTCCGAGCCCTCTGGAGCAGGTAAAACAACACTTCTCCGTATCCTTTGCGGCCTTGAAGTAGCCGACTCAGGCACAGTAAGTAAATCGCCTGATACTAAAGCGGTCATGATGTTTCAAGAAGATAGGCTGCTGGAAAACTTGAGTGTCAGGGCAAATATCATGCTTGCCATACAGGCGCACTCACAGGAGCAAAAGCAAAGTGCACGTGAGCGTATTACAGAAGCACTTTGTGCAGTTGGACTTGAAGGAACAGAAAACAAGCCTGTCTCTGAGCTTTCTGGCGGACAAAAGAGACGCGTTGCTCTTTTACGTACACTCTTTGCCGATGCAGATATCTTGCTCTTTGATGAACCGCTCAAGGGATTAGATGAAGCACTTAAGCAGCAGGTTATTGCCTTTGTCAAACCGTTCATTGAATCAAAAGTTGTAATTTGGGTAACTCACGTTCCTGAAGAAGTAAAACTGCTAGGCTCTTATACAGCACTGCAGTTATAGGAGTGAACTACATGTACAAGGTAATTCTCGCCGGCGGAATGGCGTCTGGTAAATCAACTGTTTCTAAAATGTTTGAAGCAGCAGGTGGTCTGCGCTTTGACCTTGATGAGGTTTCTCGTAGACTTCTGAGACCTGGATGCGAGTGTACGTATCGTGTGGCAGAGGCTTTTGGTAACGATTTGTTGGACCCCGTTACTCATGAGATTAATAGGCGAGAGCTTGGTCGTAGGGCTTTTGCCACTAGAGAATCTGCTGAGCTCTTAGAAGAGCTTGAGATGCCTTTTATCAGGGAATATATGCGTCAATTCCTTACAAAAGAGGCTCCTGCTGCAGATGCTCAGTTCTGCTTTGTAGAGGTTCCGCTGCTTGACCGCGTTGAAGACTTGCTTGAGCTGGTTGATGAAGTTGTCGTTGTTGTAGCGCCTTTGGAACTGAGAGCAGAACGCGCTGAACAGCGAGGATCTTCTCGCCAAGAGTTTGAGCAGCGTATAGCGCATCAGCCTTCCGATACGTATTTGCGTAATCAGGCAGATACAGTGTTTGTAAACTCTGAAGGCTTCGATGATCTTAAAGCACAGGTAGAGCTTTGGTTAAACGCTCGGTTTAACCAGCATTCAGAGCAATAAGTTATAGCTTACGCGCACGGCCTCTAGAAGGGCGTCCTCAGTGAACTCTCTACCTTGGCAGCTGCATCATCAAAGGTAATTTCAAGGCAGTTCTTGAGCATGTTCTGGCCAACACAGTAAATGCCATCGTTTACACAAGCGCTGCCGATAGCAACTGCCTTGTTAAATACGGCTTTCTGATCAAAGACAGGAACACCATTTTGCTTAAGGAACGAGAAAACCTCTTGAGGAGTATCTAGTTTCTTAACAGAAGAGTCTGCCTTGAGAAGGTCTTCAAGCTCTTCTTTTGCAGGTTGAGCAACACTACCACCGATGATCATAGCCATTTGATAGCAAGCTGCACAAAGATCAGAGCGTCCCAGCTTCCATTCCATATAGGCTAGGCGATAGTACACTAGCGCAACATCTGATGCGGAGAAAAGGTGCTCGATAAGGTCTTTGAGCAGCTTTGCAGCTTCAAAGACTTTTGACTGGTCTTCTAATGTTCTTACTAATAGTAGCGTTGCATCAACGCCCAAAGGAGAAATCCTATGGGCTTCTTGTGCATAGCGCTCTGCTTTTTCTGGCTGTTCAAGCAGGTTGTAGGCGCGAGCCATTCTTGCTAAAGACATAAAGTACGTATCTGGAATAAGCACCAGTTTTCTTGGCTCATTTGGGAATGCAAGGTTATAAGCTACGCGCTCTGAGAGGGAATCAAAATACCTGTAAATAGAATCTGAATCATCCAGGTACAGCCCCATATCAAGGGTTGGTGAAACCTGAGACTCAAGCTCTGCAAGTGTCTTTTCTAGAGCGTCTGGGTCTGGCTCTCCGTCCATGATGTTATTTATGGATTGAAGCGTTTTCTGCAAAGGTGAACCAAAGAGGAATTTCTCGGCCATAGACCTTCTGTCCGAGAAATCAATAGTGCCTTCGACCAGGCCATGAATAACTCTATCAAAGCCTTCAATTGCGTAAATATCAGAAGTTGAAGCTTTTGCTTCCTCAAATTTTCCAACTGCATCCGCGGTAGAAGCATCTTTTGGGATGTTGTTAAGAGTGGTATTCCAAAGCCTAATGCGGCGAGATGCCTCAGAGTATCCAAGATCGCTTACCTTTTGAGCTCCACAAACTGCGGTAACTGCTGGTGAACAAGGACGATCGGACAAATCTGGCATCTCAAAGAAACTACGAGGAGAAACCCACTCATCCGTTTGCTTCATGAATGGCTCAACTTCACTAAACCAACCTTCAGAATCAAAAGAAACTCTGAGCGCAGGATCTTGTGGGAAGCTATTGCCGTCAATTTGAGTGTTTGCTGCAGTAGGCAAGAGGCGAGCAAGAGCAGCCTCGTTTAAGTCCATAGATAAGACAATGCGCTCTTCTCCGCGCAAGCTGCCATTGATGCAGACGCGAGAGATTTTGCAGCTCTGAAGTGCCATACGAGCCACGCAAAGAGAAGCACGTAGTGCGTAAGCGCGTGCTGCCGCAATTTGCTCTGACTTTTCTGCAGATAAGAAGCTAAAGCAGCGAGGACGAGCTACAAAGAACTCAAATACCAAAATATCAAGTTGTGGATTGTAAGAGAAGTTGTATACCATCCTAAAAGGGAATGGCGTGTTCTCAACATAGTTGGCAAACCAAAGACGCTTCATCCAGTCTGAGCTGCCATCAGCGTTACCGCTAAAAGGGGCAACTTGCTCAGAAAGAGAAGCTGACTTGGGCATGAGGCTTGCTACCTGCGAGAGGGTAGTACGAACAAGCTGAAGATCTGTCTCAGAAGCATGTGTATTCTTTAGGGCTTCAACATCTTGTGAAATGTTGAGGATTGCTTCTGTTGCAATAAATGCGTCGTACTCTTCTGGAGCACACTCCAGTGTATTGGCGTTGAACCACCAGCGGCCCGTTCTGTCTAGCTTATGAACATCGCCCTTGGGCAGATTGGTATTCTCGAGATTTTTAGAGCGCATCAGCATCTCTTGAAGACCAGCCTCTGCAATCTGATTGTTTGCAATAAGGTCTTTAAGAGAGGCGATGACATTATTTGAGCGCAGCAAAATATTCTCTAGGGTAGAGCCCTGAGATTGCTTTGAAGCTTTATTTAGCGAGAAAAGATCTGAGACGCCCAAGGTATCTCCTTTATCTGATGTAACTTGTTTATTTAGGTGCTAGTTTAGCGCATATAGGTAATTAATTTATTACCCGTCACACTTTGAAACTATACTGCAATTTATAAATAGTATAGAACAAGTGTTTCAGTTTTGGGAAGTGGGGTATACTACATTCACAAGAAAAGGAGAATCTCATGGATACATCTCATGCTGAAGATCAACATAAAGAATATATAGGTGCTGAACTGCGCCGATTTGGTCGTGAAGCAGGAGAAGAGAAGCTCCAGGTGGTTTCTCCTTTTGAGCCTGCAGGTGATCAGCCACAGGCAATAGAAAAGCTTGCCCAAGGAATTGAAGACGGGCTTAGGTATCAGACGCTCTTAGGTGTTACGGGTTCGGGCAAGACCTTCTCTATGGCTAAAACTATCGAGAAGCTCAACCGCCCCACGCTTATTATGGAGCCCAATAAGACATTGGCTGCACAGGTTGCTTCAGAGATGAAGGAGCTCTTTCCTAACAACGCTGTTGTGTACTTTGTCTCGTACTATGACTACTACCAGCCAGAGGCATATGTCCCGCAGTCTGATACGTACATAGAAAAAGATGCTTCCATTAACGAAGAGGTAGAGAAGCTCCGTCACCAGGCAACTTCATCGCTTCTATCGAGACGAGATGTCATTGTTGTAGCATCTGTATCGTGTATTTACGGTATTGGTAGTCCTCAAGACTATGCAGGTCTTGCTCCAAATGTAGATAAATCCGTTCCTCTTGAGCGCGATGATTTTATTAAAGATCTTATTGATGTTCAGTACGATAGAAATGATTATGACCTGCAGCGTGGCATGTTTAGGGTGCGTGGAGACGTTGTTGACGTGTTCCCGCCGTATGCAGAAAATCCGCTGCGTATTGAGTTCTTTGGTGATGAAGTAGAAAGTATTTCAGAGGTTAGCAATGTAACGGGAGAAGTGCTTAGAGAGTTTGATGCTATTCCAATTTGGCCAGCATCTCACTACGTTACTGAGCGTCCAAAGATTACCCATGCTCTTACAACCGTTTCGGAAGAGATGGAAGCTCGTGTTAAAGAGCTTAAAGAAAACGATAAATTGCTAGAAGCTCAGCGTCTTGCTCAGAGGACAAACTATGATCTAGAGATGCTTGAGACTATGGGTTATTGCAATGGTATTGAGAACTACTCGCGCCATTTGGATGGGCGTGCTCCCGGTGAGCCTCCCTATACGCTCATTGATTATTTCCCTAAAGACATGATTTGCATCATTGATGAGTCACACGTTACGGTTCCTCAAATTAGAGGTATGTATGAGGGTGATAGGTCTCGTAAGGTTACGCTGGTAGATCATGGATTTAGACTTCCTTCTGCACTTGATAACAGGCCTCTCAGATTTGACGAGTTTGAGGGACGTATTCCACAGTTTATTTACGTCTCTGCAACTCCTGGAGACTACGAAGAGACGGTTGCCCAGCAACAGGTTGAGCAGATTATTCGTCCAACTGGCCTCCTAGATCCAAAGATTGATGTTAGACCAGTAAGAGGTCAGATTGACGATCTTATTTCAGAGGTTAAAGAGCGTGTGGCAAAAAAGGAGCGCGTTCTTGTCACTACGCTTACCAAGCGCATGGCAGAAGACCTTACAGATCACCTGTTAGATGAGGGTATCAAAGTCAACTATATGCACTCAGATACCGCAACGCTTGACCGCGTAGAAATCATTAGAGATTTACGTCAGGGAAAAATTGACGTGCTGGTGGGAATTAACCTTTTGCGAGAAGGACTTGATATTCCAGAGGTTTCTCTCGTGGCAATTCTTGATGCAGATAAAGAGGGCTTCTTAAGAAACAGAAGGTCTCTTATTCAGACTATGGGTAGAGCAGCAAGAAACGCTTCTGGCCAGGTCATTATGTACGCCGATAAAATCACTGATTCCATGCGTATTGCCATTGATGAGACAAGAAGGCGTCGAGAAATTCAGGAAGCGTTTAACAAAGAGCACGGTATTGTGCCTAAAACCGTTAAGAAATCTATTACCGATATTGCAGGCTTTATTGCCGAGGCATCAGAAAACATTGATAAACGTAAGCGCAAAAATGGAGAGTTCTACACCGCTTCTGATGACGAAGATTCGCTCGAAGAGCAGCAAGAATCAATTCTTGAAATGCCTGCAGAGTTACTTGCTGAAGAGCTTCAAAGTCTTCCTCGTACAGAGGTTGAAGCAATGCTTTCTGGCATGGAAGCAGAGATGGCAGAGGCGTCTGCATCTATGGATTATGAGCATGCAGCAGAACTCAGAGATCAGATTGTTGCCATTAGAAGCCAACTAGAGGGTACTACCTCAGATGATGTTATCAAGAGGCTTAAAACTGGTGCTAGAAAGGGCAGTGCTCACGCAACTCGTAGG